>DBBN01000028.1:0-36215 GCA_002292215.1 Glaciecola sp. UBA983
GGCGCCATACCTGCACCACCACCGACAAATACCATTTCTGCATCTGTGTCTTTAGCAAAGAACTCACCAAATGGACCTGAAATCGTCACTTTATCACCTGGCTTCAAAGACCAAATGAACGATGACATTTTACCCGCTGGTAAACTCAGATTCTTAGGCGGCGGAGTTGCAATACGTACGTTAAGTAAGATGATACCTTCTTCTTCAGGGTAATTAGCCATCGAATATGCACGAATTGTTTCTTCGTCTACTTTTGATTCGACATCAAAGAAACCAAAGTGATTCCAATCTGGACGGTACTCTTCTGGTACATCAAAATCGCTATATTTAATATGGTGAGGTGGAGCCTCAATTTGAATATAACCACCAGCTCGGAATGGGACACTCTCGCCATCAGGGATGCCTAATTTAAGCTCTTTGATAAACGTCGCTTCGTTATTGTTAGAAATAACGTCACATTCCCATTTTTTCACACCAAAAATTTCTTCTGGCAATTCAATATCCATGTCTTGCTTAATCGCAACCTGACAGGATAAACGTAAGCCTTCTTTGGCATCACGTTTGCTAATGTGATCAAGCTCTGTTGGTAAGATTTCACCACCACCAGATTTAATGTGTACGTGACACTGACCGCAAGAGCCACCACCACCACACGCTGAAGATACAAAGATCCCAGAGTCAGCTAATGCACCTAACAATTTACCACCTGGAGAGGTAGTAATTGATTTTGCTGGATCGCCATTAATTAAGATTTGTACATCACCTTCAGGTACCAACTTTGACTTGGCAAACATGATAATGAAGACTAGCGCTAGTACGATCGCAATGAACATACCTACGCCTAAATAAATTTCAGTTGTATTCATATAAATGCTCCTTTAGGGCTTAAATTGCAATACCAGTAAATGACTGGAAGCCAAGTGCCATAAGACCAGCAATCATAAATACTGAACCTAGACCACGTATACCTTCAGGCATATCTGCATACTTTAATTTTTCACGTACCGCTGCTAATAAGATAATTGCTAGTGCCCAACCTGCACCACTACCAATACCATATACTATACTTTCTGGAATGTTATATTCGCGCTGTACGGCGAACGCAACACCACCAAAGATGGCACAGTTTACGGTGATCAGCGGCAAAAATATCCCTAATGCGTTATATAACGCTGGGAAAAATTTGTCTAAACTCATTTCCAAAATCTGTACTAATGCAGCGATAACTCCAATGAACGTCAAGAAGCTTAAGAAGCTTAAATCCGTATCAGGGAAACCCGCCCAACCTAATGCACCAGGCGCTAGGATGTTAGTGAAAATAATTTGGTTAACCGGTACTGAGATGCCCAATACCACGATAACAGCAACCCCTAGGCCCATTGCCGTAGAAACTTTCTTAGATACTGCCAAAAACGTACACATACCTAAGAATAATGATAGCGCCATATTTTCAACGAAAATTGAACGCACTAATAATGCTAAATAATGTTCCATGATTATTCCTTAGGCTCTACTTGCTCTGGACGAATAGTTCGGATGAACCAAATTAATCCACCAATTAAGAAGAACGAACTAAATGGTAAAATCAACAGACCATTACCTTGATACCAACCACCATTAGTGACTAATGGTAAAATTTCAAAACCAAGGATGGTACCAAAACCAAATAATTCTTTTATTGTACCAATCACGATTAGGACAAACGAATAACCTAAACCATTACCAATACCGTCTAAGAAGCTCATCATAGGTGGCGACTTCATCGCATAGGCTTCAGCACGACCCATAACGATACAGTTGGTGATAATCAAACCAACGAATACCGAGAGTTGTTTAGAAATCTCATACGAATACGCTTTTAACACCTGATCAACAACGATTACTAATGACGCAATAATCGTCATCTGAATAATAATACGTACGCTTGAAGGAATTTGATTACGAATCAATGAAATAAATAAGTTAGAAAAGGCTGTTACTACAGTAAGTGCTAATGACATTACTAACGCAGTTTCTAATTTAGTTGTAATTGCAAGTGCAGAACAAATACCTAGTACGTGCAACGCGATTGGATTTGACCCCAAAATTGGCTCAAAGAGAGCTTTCTTCATTTCTTTTATATCAGCCATGATAGTCCCCTATGATTTCCAAGATTGACGTTGAAGATAAGGACCGAAGCCATTATCACCTAACCAATAAGATAACGTATTTTGAACGCCATTACTGGTAAGAGTTGCACCAGATAATGCATCAACCGCATATGGGTTTTGCGTACCTGCTTGCTTTTTGACTTGAATAGCAACTTCGCCGTTGTTGAACAATTTCTTACCATTCCACAATGCTTGCCACGCTGGGTTTTGCACTTCACCACCTAATCCAGGGGTTTCTTTGTGTTGATAATAAATGAGTTCACGAATCGTGTTACCGTCTGCATCTAATGCTAAAAATCCGTACATCAAATCCCACAAACCACTACCGTGGATCGGTAAAATGACACGTGATACTTCACCTGAAGCGTCTTTGATGTGATAAATATTAGCTATATTTGCACGGCGAGAAAAACCAACATTACCTTCTACTTTCGTACTGGTATCTTTGGCCTTAGAGACTTTACCATACATATTGTATGGCTTTGTCATCCCTTCATTGGGATTAGCAACATATTCACCCGTCGCTAAATCAACAAATTTTTCTTCAACGAGTTTATCGTACGTGCCAGCAATATCACCTGCGGCTTGGTCAGCAAGACCTGCCGCAGTTAAAATATTAGACATTTTATCCAATGCTGCATTGTCATTTTGTAAACTACGTAAACCTACTGCTGCACCAGATACGATGATTGAGCAGACTAAACATACGGCCAGTACAACACCAACTGTTTTACCTAAAGTTTCTTTTTTAGCCGACACGAGCGACCCTCCGCTTGATGTTACTTTGCGCGACGAAATAATCGAATAACGGCGCCCATAAGTTAGCAAATAAGATAGCTAGCATAATACCTTCTGGGAATGCAGGGTTAAGTACACGTACAACCACTGTCATAAAGCCAATGAAGAACCCATATGCCCATTTGCCTGAGTTAGTAAATGATGCTGATACTGGGTCGGTCGCCATAAAGAACAAACCAAACGCCATACCACCAATCACCATATGCCAATACCAAGGCATCGCCATCATCGGATTAACATCACTACCAATATAGTTAAGCAAGCTAGATAAGAAGACCACACCGATAATGCCGCCTAATACAATGCGCCAACTAGCGATGCGCAAGTAAATAATAAACAAGCCACCAAGCATAATCGCTAGCGTTGATACTTCTCCGACAGAACCTGGGATATTACCGAAGAACGAATCCATCCATAAGCTCATGTTGCTGTAGTCCATGTCGCCATTAGCGGCTTTTGACAACCACGTAGCGCCAGAAAAGCCATCAGCAGGTGCAACTGCAACCCACGGGCTGTCACCAGACATACTTGCAGGATAAGCAAAATACAAGAACGCACGGCCAGATAAGGCAGGGTTTAGGAAGTTACGGCCAGTTCCACCAAAGACTTCTTTAGCGATAACGACACCAAACGTAATACCTAATGCAACTTGCCATAACGGCACTGTAGCCGGTAACGTTAACGCAAATAATACCGAGGTAACAAAGAACCCTTCGTTGACTTCATGTTTACGTACCGATGCGAACAATACTTCCCAGAAACCACCAACAGCAAATGTCACTGCATAGATAGGAAGGAAGAAACAAGCACCGTAGAAAAACATCGATAAAGTACCGATATCAGCAGTACCTAGCTCTCCACCAAGTGCAGTAAATAAGGCTGCTTGCCACATGTCAGGTAATGTACCAGCACCGGCTAAGATAACTTCATGTGCTTGAGCACCAACATTATACATACCATAAAACATTGCTGGGAATGTCGCCATCCACACCATGATCATGATACGTTTTAAATCAATGCTATCTTTAACGTGAGTCGATGATGAATTAACCTTACCTGGGGTATAAAAAATTGTCGCCGCTGCTTCATACAACGCGTAAAACTTTTCATGTTTACCGCCCGGCTCAAAATCCGGTTCGATCTTTTCTAAAAACGCTTTTAAACCCATAGCTTAACCCTCTTGTTCAATTTTAGTTAAACAATCACGTAAGATTGGACCGTAGTTATATTTGCCAGGGCAAACATAAGAACATAATGCCAAATCTTCTTCATCTAACTCTAATGCGCCGAGTGTTTGTGCACTATCGGTATCACCAGAGATGATGTCACGTAATAATAAAGTCGGTAATACATCTAACGGCATGATGCGTTCATAGTTACCAATTGGTACCATTGAACGGTCTGAACCATTAGTGGTTGAAGTCATATCAAATAGACGCTTAGTATTTAGGTGACCTAAATACGCACGGGTTATTGAATGCTGGTTACTACCAGGCATAATCCAACCGAATAATTTCTTTTCGTTGTCTTCTTTAATCAATGAAACTTGCAAGTGATAACGACCAAGATAGGCTTGTGGGCCTTGGGCGTGAGTACCATTTAACACTGAACCAGAAATAACACGAACTGACGTTTCGCTAAGTTCATTTTCGAGTAGTTGGTCTAATGAAGCGCCTAATACTGTCGAAACTAAACGAGGTTTTTTCGCTACTGGACCAGATATTGCAACGACTCGCGTGCTATCTAATTCACCAGTAGTGAATAATGCACCCATTGCGATGACGTCTTGATAATTGATGTGCCAAACTTTTTTGCCTGGGCCAACAGGATCAAGAGTATGAATGTGCGTACCAACTAACCCAGCAGGGTGAGGACCAGCAAATTCGTTTGTATCAACTTTCGCATTACCGGTATTAACCGATGCACCAGGTGCTTTACTGACGAAAATTTTGCCATCAGTTAAGTTTGATAACACGTTCAAACCATTCACGAAATCATCATTGCGTGTCGCAATAATCACAGTCGGATCGGCAGCTAATGGATTAGTATCCATTGCGTTAACGAAAATTGAATTCGGTGTAGAACCAACCGCAGGTACTTTGCTGAATGGACGAGTACGTAATGCTGTCCATAAACCTGAATCAACTAGTTGCGTTTGGACCTGTGCACGAGCAATACCCGTTAACTTGTCCGCAGCAAACTTGTCAAACGTGACTTTAGCATCGCCCGCGGCATCAATAACTACTGATTGCAAAACACGCTTTGCGCCACGATTAACCGCAGTGACTTGACCTGAGATAGGCGCCGTAAACTTTACGCCAGGATTCTTTTTATCTTCAAAAAGTAACTGACCTTGCTTTACAGCATCGCCGACTTGGACATGCATCGTAGGACGCATTCCATTATATTCCTCACCTAAAACAGCTACTTGGGTAACGGCATTTCCAGTATGGATCTGCTGTTCCGGCGCACCTGAGATCGGGAGGTCTAACCCTTTCTTTATTTTATTTAACATAAGCAATTGCACTACTCGTTTAGATACTGATTAGCGAAGCCACTCACCGTTTATCGGCAAGGCGTTGAGAGATTTGGCTAATCAGTCTCACGGTTATAAATATTTGTATTTGTATGTGTAGCAGATGGTTCAATGGCATCTATCTTACCCATACCTAGACGCGTTGCGTCTCAGACAAATGTCATTTAAGCGTGCGGATTATAAAGGAAAATCCCTCCATAATCTATTGTCTATCCGGATAATATTGGGGAGTTTGAGATAATTATAACAATCCGATGTTCAAATATACTGCCAAGTACCTATGCTCACTCACGTATCAGCTTGATGTTTAAAGAAATAAACCGCCATTTGGGCGGTTTATTTCTTTTTTAACTATATATAGCAAGGAGATTAAACTTTAGTATTGCATAGTACTATATAGCTATAAATGTATCAGTTATGTAGGAAAAAAGTAGGTCTACATATTGCTAGATATTATACCCATTCAGCTAACGGGCTGACATCCGCAGCATAATCCACACCGTCTAAACCAAAACCAAATAATTGCAAGAAATCAGCATTATAACCCGCATAATCACTTAATTCATGGAAATTATCTTGGGTCACTTGTCCCCACAACGCTTCGATTTTAGCCTGAGTGGCATCGTTGGTTTCTTTGGCATCCATACGATAACGATTGGTTTCATCTAATGCAGCATCAGGATTTAACAAACATTCGTTAAATAAGCCTGCAATTTGCTCAATACAGCCTTCATGCGTACCTTCTTCTTTCATCACTTTATAAATCAATGAAATGTACAAAGGCATCACAGGTATTGCCGAGCTCGCTTGAGTCACTAGCGCTTTTAATGAAGATACATGCGCATCAATACTAAGGTTCGCGTAGGTGCTGTTAATCGCTGTCGCTGCACGATCTAAATCTTCTTTCGCTCTACCTATTGTCGCAGAGCCGTAGATTGGCCATGTGAGTTTTTTACCAATATAAGTATACGCAGTAGTTTTCGCATTTGGCGCAAGTAAATCAGCTTCAGCTAAAGCTTTGATCCACAATTCCCAATCTTCACCGCCCATGACTTTGATTGTTTGATCAATTTCATCTTGGTTCGCTGGCTCTAGAGCAATCGTATGGATCCGATCTTTATCTGTATCATACGTTTTAGTTTCATACGCTTGGCCAACTGGCTTAAGCGTTGATTTGTAGACTTCACCTGTTTCTGGATCAGTTCGACGTGGCGACGCTAATGAATACACCACTAAGTCAACCTGACCGATGGTTTCTTTTAATTTGGCAATAACTTGCGCTTTCATGTCATTACCAAACGCATCACCATTTAAGGTATGTGCTTCAATTCCTGCTGCTTTTGCTTGGGCGTGAAATGCTGCGGTATTGTAATAGCCCGCAGTTCCGGTTTTACGCTCGGTTGGTTCTTTTTCAAAACACACACCGACTGTATTTGCGCCGTAACCAAAGCTAGCAGTAATGCGAGATGCCAAACCGTAACCAGTAGAACAGCCTAGAATGAGTACGTTTTTTGGTGCCGTATCTGTATCTTGCGTTAAATCGAGACCTTTAATATAGGCTATCTGATTTGCAACGCTTTGTGCACAACCCACTGGGTGAGCATTGGTACAGATAAAGCCACGTACTTTTGGGGAAATAACCATCTACTGCTTCCTTAATTATAATATTTGGGAGTATTGTAAACCTGCAAAGCAGGTTAACTGGTCAAATGAGTGATATATCGACGTATATTGCAAGTTAATCGCTTTTATCAGCATCATTTTCGACATAAAAAAAGCGCTTGGAGTATTTACTCAACAAGCGCTTGAATCAAATACAGCTAGGTTTAACCTAAAATTGCGTGCAATTCTACGTCAAATACCAATGTGCTGTATGGTGCGATTGCACCACCGGCACCTTGCTCACCGTAAGCAAGATCATGTGGAATGGTTAAACGCCACTTATCGCCGACAGACATAAGCTGCAAAGCTTCAGTCCAACCTTTGATTACGCCACCAACTGGAAATTCAGCAGGCTGACCACGATCATAAGATGAATCAAACACGTCACCATTAATCAATGTACCGTGATAATCAACACGAACGGTCGATGCTGCTGTTGGCTTTTCGCCGTCACCAGAATTGATTACTTCGTATTGTAAACCAGAATCCGTTACTGTTATTTCAGCACGTTCTGCATTTTTAGCTAAGTATGCTTGCGCTTCAGCAATCACACTTTCAAATTCTTTTGATTTTTCAGCTTCCATGCGCTTATGGATCTCACTGAATGCAGCACCTAAAGTCTCGTTATCAACGGCACTTTCTTGACCGCCAAAAGAATCTTGTAATCCATTGATCACAGCTTCAATTGATAATCCGTCAAACGGATTAGATGCTAATTGTTGGCCCATTTGGAAACCAATACCGTAACTTGCTTGACCTTCAATAGTCGTTAGATCTGCCATGTTTTCTCCTGCAGGTTTATTAAAATTGTCCTGCAAGTCTTAGCTTGCACAACAGTAAAGAAGAGAATTGTAGCATAGGTGCAATTAATATAATTATAAAATATGTCATATTGGTTTAGACAGTTTAACCAAAATTTCGTATGGTTATAGTACGATGAAATATAGGAAACATTGCTCATGCAACATGATAAGCAAATCGATGCTCAGTTAAAGCACACAGTGCGCGATTTAGGTGAATTACTTGGCCAGACAATTAAGCATGAACTCGGTCAAGAATGGTTAGATAAAATTGAAGCAATCCGTTTGCAAGGTCGGGCTGGACATCTAGGTGATGCTGCTGCCAATATCGCCTTACAAAATGTGTTTAAAGACATGAACAATGAAAGCTTATTGGTCATTGCTAGAGCGTTTGCTCAGTTTTTGAACCTTGCCAATATCGCCGAACAAGAATTTAATAGTAGTAAACAGCTCGATGATTCCGTTGATGTGTTATTTAGTCACTTACGTAAAGCTCAAAAATCACCCGAAGCGATTTATGAAGCCGTTAATGCCCTACATATTGATTTAGTCCTTACCGCTCACCCGACAGAAGTTACTCGTCGCACCATGATCCACAAACATACGGCATTAGCCGAGTGTTTGCGTCAACAACACAATGACACCTTGTATCCTGCGCAAAAATTACAATTAAGCGAACGCATCGCCGATTTAGTTGAGCAAGCATGGCACACCGAAGAAATTCGTGACCGTCGTCCGACGCCTATCGATGAAGCGACGTGGGGATTTTCAGTTATTGAAAATTCATTATGGGATGCAATACCCGATTTCATGCGTGATTTAGATCTTAAATTACAGCAAGAATACGACATTAAATTACCGATTGATGCTCAGCCGATTCAAATCAGCTCATGGATGGGGGGGGATCGTGATGGTAACCCATTTGTTACATCAAAAGTTACCCAAACAGTCTTGCACTTAGCGCGACGTCGTGCAGCCAAACTCTTTGCTAAAGACATTAGTGCCCTGCAAGTCGAACTATCGATGAATAAATGTGATGCCACGATCCGTAACCAAGTCGGTAGTGCATCTGAACCATATCGTGCAATCCTCAAACCATTGGTCAAACGTTTACGAGCGACCAAAGATGGTATTGATGATTTATTAAATGGTCGTATTGCTGATGACAGCAATTGGATCCACTCACAAAAAGAATTACTCAAACCACTAATGCAATGTTACCGCTCACTTGTTTCATGTGGATTAGAGCAGACTGCCAAAGGTGGGTTACTCGACACCATTCGCCGCGCACATTGTTTTGGGGTTTATTTATTAAAACTTGATATCCGTCAAGACTCTGGTCGCCATGCTGATGCCATTGCTGAAATCTGTGATTATTTATCATTAGGCGAATACCATAGCTGGGATGAAGCTACAAAAATCCCCTTTTTAACCAAAGAAATGGCCTCAAAACGTCCATTTTTACCTAATGCTTGGCAAGCTGACTGGCAGCCAAGTCCGGATGTACAAGAAGTACTAGACACCTGCCGTACCGTTGCAGTCAATGATCGGGATGCCTTTGGGATCTATATTATCTCAATGGCGAGCTTTGCTTCTGATGTCCTAGCAGTACAATTACTGCTACAACAATGCCAAGTTACCTGGCCGATGTCTGTCGCGCCATTATTTGAAACTCTCGACGATTTGAATCAATCACCCGTCGTCATTGATCAATTACTCTCAATTGACAGTTACCGTAATGGGTTGGCTGATGGTCAACATATTATGATTGGGTATTCAGATTCAGCCAAAGATGCAGGCGCATTAGCTGCAGGCTGGGCACAATACACAGCCCAAGAATCACTCGTCGCCATTTGTGCTAAATATGACACATCGTTAACCTTATTTCACGGCAGAGGCGGTACGATTGGTCGTGGTGGTTTACCCGCACATTCTGCCATATTATCGCAACCTCCAGGCTCATTAGATGGCGGCTTTCGTGTTACTGAACAAGGCGAGACGATCCGTTATAAATTTGGTATGCCAGCATTAGCCAAACGCAGTTTAGGTATTTATGCCAGTGCCATCATCGAAGCTAAGTTATTTCCACCACCGGCACCTAAAGCTCATTGGCGTGAATTACTGGATGAAATGGCAGCACAAGGGCGCGATAACTATCGTCATGTCGTTCGCGTTGATCCTGATTTTGTCCCATACTTTAGGCAAGCTACTCCAGAACAAGAACTGGGTAAGTTACCACTAGGTTCACGTCCTGCTAAACGTAACCCGCAAGGTGGGGTGGAGAGTTTACGTGCGATCCCTTGGATTTTTGCTTGGGCGCAAACGCGCTTAGTACTACCTGCATGGCTGGGTGTTATGCGTGCGATTATGCGTAGTTATGAAACTCAACACGCCACCATTGATGAAATGGTCGAACAATGGCCGTTCTTTCAATCGCGTTTATCGATGCTCGATATGGTATTTGCTAAAGCAGATATCAGTATTGCCAAAGCCTATGATGATAGTTTAGTTGATGCTGAGCTAAAACATTTTGGTGAATCGTTGCGTAATGAATTGCAGCAAAGTAGAACTGATTTGTTGCACATCACGCATAAAAACAACCTGATGCAAGATGATCCCCAAGGTCTCAATTCTATGCATATTCGTGCTGACTATTTGCAACCACTACATTATTTGCAAATTGAATTGCTCAAACGTACGCGCCAAGTGGATGATGAACATGAAATCAGTGCTATCGAAAAAGCCATGATGGTCACCATCACTGGGATTGCGATTGGTATGCGCAACACTGGTTAGTCGTTATTTTTATTTGCTAATAACCAACAAAAAACCCGTTAAGTATGATACTTAACGGGTTTTTAAATTATATTGCTAATACAATCTGCTCCAAAGCAGCTATATTAGGCGATGTATTTACGCGTTAACGAAATCTACACCAAGTTGAATATCACCACGTAGACCGTCTAACATGTCAGCTTTTGCTTGTTCTTCGAACGCACTTAACTCACCGTAAGATAAAATCTCTTCTACGCCGTTTTTACCTAAACGTACAGGGTGAGCAAAGAATGCTGCATCAGCAGAACCATCAACCTGAACATAAGTATACTCAACTACGTCACCACCTTGCATCGCATCAACTAAAGATAAACAAAAACGTGCCGCTGCTTGACCCATAGATAATGTTGCAGATCCGCCGCCCGCTTTTGCTTCAACGACTTCAGTACCGGCATTTTGGATACGAGTTGTTAGGCTTGCTACTTCTTCATCAGTAAAGCTTACGCCTTCAACTTGAGATAGTAATGGTAAAATTGTTGTACCTGAGTGACCACCGATAACAGGTACGTGAGTTTTAGCAACATCAAGGCCTTTTAACTCAGCGACAAACGCTTCCGCGCGGATAACATCTAATGTCGTTACACCGAACAGTTTGTTCTTGTCGTACACGCCTTTGGCTTTTAATGTTTCAGCAGCAATAGCAACCGTTGTGTTAACAGGGTTTGTAATGATACCAACACACGCAGTAGGACAAGCATCAGCAACGCCTTCAATAAGGTTTTTCACGATACCGGCATTGATGTTAAACAAATCTGAACGATCCATACCTGGCTTACGCGGAACACCCGCAGGGATCAACACGATATCACAACCCGTTAATGCACCCGCTAAGTCATCTTTACCGTGACCCGTTACTGCAACGGCAGTTGGGATATGGCTTAAGTCAACCGCAACACCAGGAACAACGGGAGCAACATCATATAATGCTAACTCGCTTCCAGCTGGAAGTTGGGTTTTTAATAATAAAGATAATGCTTGGCCGATACCGCCAGCAGCGCCTAAAACAGCTACTTTCATGTTATTCTCCTAAATGGATTGAGCAAATTGTATATTTTGTGAATTTAGTACATTTGGTGTTTAGTACCTTATGAAATAATCTAAATAACCACAATGACACATTAGTTGTATGTGTAATGTGTGTATTGTTTGCTAAATTTCAAGGTCTACGGCAAAATAACTAAATAATAAAAATTTAATCTGACGGATAAACAACATGTCGAGCCAAAAACAAGGCGATTTAATCAAAGCGTTCCGCTCAATATTGACGGCAGAAAGCTGTGCTTCGCAAGGTGATATCGTCAACATACTTAAATCCCAAGGCTTCGATAACATCAGTCAATCCAAAGTCTCGCGTATGCTCACCAAGTTTGGCGCAGTCCGTATGCGCAACGGTTTAGGCGAGATGGTGTACTCGTTACCCGCTGAATTAGGGATCCCTACAGCTAAGAGCCCATTGCGACAATTAGTATTAGATGTTGTACACAATAATGTAATGGTCGTCATCCGTACCAGTCCAGGTGCTGCTCAACTTATCGCCAGATTGTTAGATTCTTTAAGCAAAAAAGATGGTGTATTGGGAACGATTGCCGGGGATGATACTATTTTTATTGCACCTGCAGATGTATCTCAAATTGAAAAATTACGTCAGTATGTTGAAAATCTCTTTGATAATGTGTGAAGTATTCCACAACATCATTTTTTATACTTTCACCTAATAGAAAGTTATCCACACATCTTCTACTATATTTCCTATAAGATGAATAAAAAACTATACACAAGCTATAAGACACAAAAAACCCGCTTAAACGCGGGTTTTTATTTCAATTTATATTTTGACCTCAACAGATCAAAAAGATGTTTTAGGGCATCACTAAGATGCCCTTTCAGCTCATTAGAAGCTGTATTTAACACCTACACGTACTTCCCATAAAGATGGGCCACGAACATAGCTTGTCTTTGGAGCATTGAAGCTCTCATAAACATATTGTCCAGCATCATTGATGTGAGCATTAACGATTCGCTCACCAACAAATGAACCTTGACGCAATACGCCCCAGTCATCATTTAGCATGTTAGTTAAGTTTTCGATAACAAAGAATGCACTGGCTTTATGTCCTTCAACAAATCCAGGAAGCTCTTGAGAGATACGAATATCTACTTTAGACCACCATTCAGCGTTGAACGAGTTACGACCTAGGATAGCACCGCGAGTTAAGCCTTCAGCTGCGATGAAATCATCAAACGCTGCTTGGTCAAAACCACTGCCATAAACAACACCCGCATCATTTACTTCAGGGATATATACCAATCCACGAGTACTTGAAGAATCAAACCCAAATAAATCACCGCCGCTTTCAGAGAAAGTAGCAGAGTAAGGCTTGCCATCACTCGCAGTCGCATACAAGTTAAAGCTAGTTTTATAACCGTCAAATAACTCAGTAGTATAACCAAACTTCATCGTAAAGCGATGTGGGATCTCATAATCAGAGGTCGCTGCTTGTGGCGCGTTAACATCTGCAACAGCAACGTTAATGAAGTTAGAGTAAGCAACTGAAGATGTCATTGGATTTGCATCCGTCGCTTCTGTGTACGCATACGCTAACATACCATTAAAGCCATTATCCCAATCTTTTTGGATTGACGCAGAAATAGTTGTTGAATCACCATCGTTAGCAGAATTAACGTTAGTTAACATGAAGTCACTACCAGGGTAACGACCTGTAGTAGAAGTCTCATACAAAGGACGACCATCAACAGCAGTAAAGCCAGACGGTGTTAAACCTAAATCAACTACCGTCGCAGAGTTTTGCTTATCGGTATACATGATGTCAGCAGTAATAACATAATCGTCAGCCGTGATGTAAGTCGCGCCTAATGAGTATTTCCACTCTGATGGAATTTCGAAGCTAGGATCAGTGGCATTAACGTTACCGTTACCATCTGCAATAGAGGTTGCTGCAACTGCATCAAACAAAGCTTGAGGGATATCATAAATTGGACGACCCGCACCCGTTAAGTAACCGTCAGCAGCAGTAGTTACACTGTTACGTGAACGATCTTGTAAACCAATGTTAGTTACACCATCGTTAGAGTAAGCATTTGAAATCCATACATTTGGATTACCACCCGCATATAGACCAAATCCACCACGAACTTCAAGGTTGTCTTGTACTGCCCAGTTAAAACCAACACGTGGTTGTAGTAATTTAATACCATCAACGTTTGCAGTATTAGCAAAACCATAACGCTCTGTAAAGTTGGCATTTAACGTTGGACGGTCATCTGAAGACCACATGTCATAACGTAAACCAACCATTAATTGGATATCGTCAGTGACATAGAAATCATCTTGTACGTACAGCGTAGTCGTTGCATACGAGAAGCTTGCACCGGCATCAGCTGGGTTGTTAGTACCCGCAGAGTTATTGTAGTAAATACGTGCAGGAGTACCAGCAGCAAAATCAGCAATGTTATCAAAACGGTATTCACCAACAGTATGTTGCATGAATAAGTTAAACACATCTAGATCTTCATATTCAAGACCAAAGGTGATTTTGTGATCATTATCGGTGTAATACGTACCAGCGAATTTGGCAGTGATGTTTTCCCAGTTCAAATCATTAGATTGACGAGAATCATCTGGACCGATATATACTGTTGCGCCAGAACCAGAACGGATTTGCGCTTCTGCAAAACCAGATTGATCTAATGACGATTGACGGTTATCAAGTTTAGTTTGACCTAAACGCACTTCAGTAGAAAATTTATCAGACCAATCAGAATAAACTGATGCAACTAATGAATCTAACTCAGCGCCACGCTCATAGAAATGGTTACCAAACGATAGAGCGCTTGAGCCGCCGTCAGACTGGCTGATTGAGAAACCATCGTTCCAGTTATATACAAAAGATGCACGGTGTTGATCAGAGATGTTCCAATCTAATTTAACTAATAATTTTTCATCTTCAACTGGAGCACTTGCCGGGAAACCACCTACATCGTAGTTATATACGTCAGCAGCGATTTGTGTGATTTCAGCGATTTCAGCACTAGTAACACGACCGTTATCACGAGCGGCATAACCGAACAACTGTACACCTTCTACTTTTTCATAAGCAGCAAAAACGAATAACTCGTCTTTGATTAATGGAAGACCCACGTTAAAACCATAACGCTTTTCGGTGTAATCGCCATTTTCTTGCTTGTCACCTTTGACTTCTTCACCACGGAAAGAATCGCTAGTGTAATCGAAGAACACACCACCGTGGATTTCATTGGTACCAGATTTAGTTACCGCATTGATGTTACATGCAGTAAAGCCACCGTACTGGACGTCAAATGGGGCTAGTTCAACGGCAACTTGCTCAATCGCGTCAAAAGAGAATGGCATTCTTTCAGTCGGGTAGCCGTTAGAGTTAAGACCGAAGTTATCGTTCAAACGCACACCATCAAGGGTTAAGCTGTTAAAACGTGGGCTAGCACCAGCACACTGAACTGAATCAGAACGGCTTTCATCGATATACACACGTGGATCAGTACGAATAACATCTTTAATGTCACGGTTGATCGCTGGTGAGTTTTCTAAGTCAGCAAGGTTAAATACGGTACCTGGAGAGTTACTACCAAATATTGAAGTGCTAACTTGTGAAGCCGTAACGTTGATGACTTCGATATTTTGATCCGATTGTAAAGCAACGTTTACATCAAATGTTTCACCTAGTTCTAAAAATACACCGTCAACAGTGGTATCTTGAAATGTCTGTGAATCCACAATAATTTGATATGGACCACCAACACGAAGGCCTTTTAAGTTAAATGAACCGGAGTTGTTCACGACTGCATTACGCACTGTACCTGATGGTAAGTGAATAATTTTAACCGCAGTACCCGCAGCTGGCGTGCCTGCTGGAGTAACGATTTTACCAGAGATACCTGAAGACGTTTCTTGTGCGAATGCTGGGGCTGATAAACCGATAGATACGGCAACAGCAATAGCAATGCGATTAAGCTTTGTAGGTGCAAACATGGTTTGTGCTTCCTGTTTAAATTAAAAATTATGTATTATGTGTAATGTCTTAATTTTGACTATCGAAAAACCGACGAGGCTTTATCATCATCCATGATTACCACTTATTATAAATGTCATTTTCAATGAGGATTGTATAGTAATTGACAGAAATGACAAAAATATGACACAAGAAATATGTAAATAATTATAAACTCACGTATTAATCAGAATTTTGAGTATAATAATTTCTAAATAACGTCAATCCTAACGACTCATCCTAAACTAATAATAAAAAAACAATAATAAGTGTAATATGACTAAAACGCATTCAAACCAAAAAACGATCAATACCAAACCTTATATCATCGCAATATGTGGGGCATCTGGTTCAGGTAAATCATTGTTCACCCAAAATCTGGTGCATCGTCTACAAATGCAGTGTGCCGATATGTTGGTATTACAAGAAGATCGCTATTATCGCGCCCAAGATGACAAACCGATGGCGCAGCGGATCATCACAAATTATGATCATCCAAATGCCTTTGAACACGAGTTGTTAAAAGCCCATATCGAAGCACTGGTTAACGGACAGACCATTGATTACCCTGAATACTGTTACCAGACACATACTCGTAAACCTGATACACAGCGGATTACGTCATCCCCGATTATTATAATTGAAGGGATCATGCTATTAGCTGTTGCCGAATTGCAGCCTCTGTATGACCTTACCTTGTTCGTCGATACCCCTTTAGATGTCTGTTTATTACGCCGTATGCTGCGTGATACCGCCGAACGTGGACGCACCATTGAATGCGTTGCTGAACAATACCAAGCAACGGTTAAACCCATGTATCATCAGTTCATTGAGCCTAATCGTAGCCAAGCAGATATGATCATTACTCAAGGTGGTGATAACCAAGCAGCTTTGAATGTAGTTACACATCACGTACAATCACAAATCAATCTTGCCAATCAACAATAATAAAAGGCTCTTACCATGACAGGAATAATCGGCGTCCTCGCTTTACTTGCGATAGCCTATGCACTGAGCAATAACCGCCATGCGATTAACTGGCGCACGGTTGGCGGCGCATTTGCCATCCAAGTATTCATTGCGGTATTTATTTTGTATTTTGAACCCGGGATTGCTGCGTTATTAGCTGTCACAGACTTTGTTGCTGGCGTCATCGGCTATGCTGATGAAGGCATTAACTTTGTGTTTGGCGCCGTGGGAAATAAATCCCTAGGATTTATCTTTGCGTTTAACGTGCTGCCGGTCATTATCTTTTTCTCCGCACTCATCACCGTGTTATATCATCTAGGGATCATGAAATTCATCATCAATATAATTGGCGGCGGATTACAAAAAATCTTAGGGACAAGCCGACCAGAATCAATGTCGGCAGCTGCCAATATCTTTGTTGGACAAACAGAAGCGCCGTTAATTGTTCGCCCTTTTATTCCTAAAATGACTCAGTCAGAACTTTTTGCTGTGATGGTAGGTGGTTTAGCCTCTATTGCTGGTTCAATTATGGCTGGGTACGCCGGTATTGGTGTTGAACTTAAATACCTACTCGCAGCGAGCTTTATGGCAGCACCTGCTGGCTTATTAATGGCCAAAATCATGGTACCAGAAATTGATACACCGAATAACGATCTCAGCCAAGTAGATGGAGAAGATACCAGTTATGCCAATATCTTCGACGCTGCCGCATCTGGTGCTTCATCGGGTTTACAATTGGCATTAAATGTCGGTGCAATGTTATTAGCATTTGTTGCACTGATTGCCCTGATCAACGGTATTATTGGTTGGACGGGTGGTTTGTTTGGATTTGAAAATTTAACCTTTGAACAGATTTTAGGCTATATCATGGCACCGATTGCTTGGGCTATTGGCATTGATTGGTCTGAGGCACAGCTAGCAGGTAGCTTTATCGGCCAAAAAATTGTAGTTAACGAATTTGTTGCTTACTTAAATTTCATTGAGATCAGCGAACAGTTATCCGCCAAATCACAAGCCATTATTACCTTTGCCTTATGCGGTTTTGCCAACTTTTCTTCCATCGCTATTTTAATGGGTGGTCTAGGCGCTATGGCTCCTGGCCGTCGCAAAGATATCGCGCGCTTAGGTCTTAAAGCGGTCTGCGCTGCAACCTTAGCTAACTTGATGAGCGCCGCATTAGCGGGCTTATTCTTATCATTTTAAAGGATCGAATCGATGAGTAAAGTCACTTTAGAAGCTGTTGATTATTTGGCAGGCGATGCCCAAGAAAAATTTGTGCAATCCCTGCGTGAAACGGGTTTTGGCGTATTAAAAAATCATCCTATCAAGCAAGCCACCGTACAAGGGATTTATTCTCGCTGGCAAGATTGGTTTAATCTTGAAGACAGTATCAAAGAGCAAAGCCTATATAACAAAGGCACTCAAGATGGTTTTTTCCCTGCGCGTATCTCAGAAACCGCCAAGGGCTTTAAACAAAAAGACATCAAAGAGTATTTTCATTACTACCAATGGGGCCAATGCCCAATGGATCGTCGTGAGCAACTCGATGCGTATTATCAGCAAACAACGGCATTTGCCGCTGAGCTATTAGGTTGGATTGAAGCGTTATCACCACCAGAGGTAGCCGCTAACTATCGAGAACCGCTATCGAATATGATCAACGATTCCAACCAAACATTGCTGAGGATTTTGCATTATCCGCCATTAGCAGGAAATGAAGAACCAGGCGCAATTAGGGCGGCAGCACACGAAGATATAAACCTTATTACTATTTTACCAGCGGCGAACGAACCAGGATTACAAGTTCAGCTCAAAGACGGAAATTGGGTTGATGTACCCAGTGATTTTGGTTATTTAATTATTAATATCGGGGATATGTTGCAAGAAGCATCGGGTGGATATTTTCCGTCCACATCACATCGTGTCATTAATCCGCAAGGGGCGGATATGACTAAATCACGCATATCTTTACCTTTATTCTTACATCCACGACCGGATGTGGTGTTATCTGAACGGCATACTGCAAAGAGCTATTTGCATGAGCGTTTAACTGAGTTAGGCGTGATTTAATTCACGCCTAGTTATCTTTTTCTGTCATATTAGTAAAAGCTGAAACTAAAGCTCAGACCCATTTTTCACCAAACTTCCCACTTCCAATACCGGAGCAGCATCGATTTTCTGTGCATCCATCATCGTCGCAATACGTTGCATAGTCGCAACCATCTGCGACTGTTCCCATTCTTCAATCGCATTAAACCGATTTAAAAAATGTTCTTGCAGGGGTAATGGCGCTTTGTCGAGCAAGGACTGCCCGACATCAGTTAAAAACACGCCAACCTTGCGCTTATCTTGGGTGCTTCGTACACGATTAACATGCCCTCGACTTTCCATACGATCCAAAATACTAGTCACTGTTGCAGGCGAGAGAGTGATGCTTTGGGCAATCTCTTTAACCATAACACCAGGGTTTTTTCCTACTTGTTGTAACACAATTAATTGAGGACCCGTTAAACCAACATCTCTGCTTAACTCTTTGGAACGAATGTCGATAGCACGTATTACTTTACGTAGGGCAACTAATAGCTCTTCATCTTTTTGCATGAAAACGCTTCTCTTATTTTAAAAGGTGTAAGAAATGAACGTGCTTTTGATACTGCTCGACCACATCGTTAATAATTGCTGTTTCAGGCCAACTCATAATATCGTAGTCTTGCCCACCTTCAGCTAAATGTACTTCCGCCCGATAATACATCTGTTCTTCATCTTGGTCACTAGCATCTTCTAATAAATCAGGTTGAATATGCGTTCGAGCCCGAACCGCGTAGATAAAATCAGGTTGATCCACGTGACTAACCGTTAATATGATCCGGTCATCATCGAGTAACACATCAGTTGCAATCTGGTTATTATTTAACTCATTTGCTACTTTTGTCAGCGCAGGACCCACATTGTGCGCTAAAAACTGTAACACTTTACTCTTTGACGGGAAGTTCACAATAATCGCTAAGCGTTGACGCCAATCATCCGACTTAATTGACGGTGACTGCATCACCGCTAAATTCATGGATTGTTGTTTAGTCGACTCAATACTCAATGCTGTAAACATGCCATAGATAGCGATGATTAATACGACGGTAAACGGCAATGCACTCACAATTGACATCGTTTGTAGCGCTGCTAAGCCGCCATTTAATAACAGTATTGTGGCTACGACCCCAATTCCGACCGTCCAGTAAAAACGCTGCCACAGCGGCGTATTATTTTCACCATGACTAGCCAACATATCCACGACCATCGCGCCAGAATCACAAGAGGTCACAAAAAAGATAATGACCATCACCAGCCCTATGAACGAAATGATTTGAGAAAAAGGTAAATGCTCTAAAAATGCAAACAACGCAATCGAAGAATCCGCTGCAACCGCATCCGCTAAATCAGTCATGCCTTGAACATGTATTAAATCAATCGCACTGTTACCAAAAATGGTCATCCATGCAAAGGTAAAGCCTGATGGGATTAACAACACGCCGATTAAAAATTCACGTATCGTACGTCCACGTGAAATCCGTGCGATAAACATCCCAACAAATGGCGACCAAGATAACCACCACGCCCAATAAAATATAGTCCAACCGCCTAACCAATCGGTTTTTTGATAGGCAAACAAATTAAATGTGTTGTGTACAATATCGGATAAATACGCACCGGTGTTTTGCACTAATGCTTGAAGTAAAAACAAGCTAGGACCAGCCACTAACACAAACAACAATAAAGCTACCGCCATGATCATGTTCAGCTGAGATAAACGCTTAATCCCTTTGTCCAAACCTGAACACACCGATACCAGTGCCAGACAAATAATAAAGATAATAATAAACAACTGAACAGTTTGGCTAACTTCAATGCCAAATAGATAGTTTAAACCGGAGTTAATCTGCATCACCCCAAAGCCTAAACTGGTGGTCACGCCAAATATCGTACTGATGACGGCAAACGAATCAATAATATCGCCGCGCCAAGTATAGATTTTATCCCCAATAAGAGGGTGAAATGCTGAGCGTAAAGTGAGTGGTAAATTATGTCTGAACGAAAAGTACGCCAGTATCAAGGCTACTACGGCGTAAATAGCCCAGCCATGCAAGCCCCAATGGAAAAAGGTCATTTTTAAAGCTTCGCGCGTTGCTTCAACCGAATATGGGTCGGCAGTCGGAGGCGCAACATAATGCATTACTGGCTCAGCCACGCCAAAAAACATCAGCCCAATTCCCATCCCTGCAGAGAAGAGCATCGCTAGCCAAGTTAACTGACTATAGTCTGCTTGGGCATGATCCGGTCCCAACTTAATATGACCATGACGAGACACACACAGATACACAACTGCGACTAAAATCCCAGCAACAGATAATACATAAAACCAACCAGCTGTATCAATGAGGGTCTTTTGGACATTGCTAAACAAGGCTTCCATATCAGTAGGAAACATGACGGTAATGGTTACCAACATAAATATCACCGCACTCGCGCTGAAAAACACGCCACGATTCAATTTATTCGCATTAAAACTATTTTTAGATACTTTTATCATTAATTAATTACTATACATTATATTTACAGAACACTGACATTTTGAGGCCACGTTGCTTTTTTAGCAACAAATACCCACAAAACAAACAATTTTGTACAAAAAACACGCTACCAAAAATAAAACAACACCGCCTCAACAACCTCACCCAGCCGATAACCGATAGAATACTGATGATTCGTATACAATCTAATTTGCATTTTTATGGTAATTCAGTACACTTGCAATCTGTAAATATACATTCAACACTAACTACTTGGTAATTAAATGAATCATATTCTAGGCACAAAACGCCTACCTACACCGTCAAAACTAGCGTTTGCGGTATGTACAGCATTAGCTATAACTCAACCTACTATTGCTACTAAGGCGTTTGCAAATACAGCAGAAAATCAAAAAATTGAAACGATAGAAGTGACTGCGACTAAACGTTCGCAAAACATTCAGAGCACTCCTGTTGCCGTGCAAGCCTTAAACGGTGAAGCACTGCGTGAACAGAACATCAGCAACTTTGATGATTTTGCACGTTATGTCCCTAACATCACTCTAGGTGGTCGTGGTCCGGGTCAATCAGACGTATTTATTCGTGGTATGGCGATCCAGCCGATCACCGTCATGTTATCTGGTGCCCAAGGTACAATGCCTAATGTAGCCTTGTATATCGACGAACAACCGGTTACTGCCCCGGGTCGTAACTTAGATTTATATGCAACAGATTTAGAACGTATAGAAGTATTGCCGGGACCTCAAGGCACATTATTCGGTGCCAGTTCACAAGCAGGGACGATTCGTTATATTACTAACAAGCCGACTAGTGATTTTGAAGCCGGTTTTAGTACCCGTTTAGAATCCACTAAACATGGCGAGATGAGCACGTCTGCTGAAGGTTTCATTAATATCCCATTAAATGATGATTTGTCTTTCCGTGCAGCGATGTACAGTGTCAATCGTGGTGGTTATATTGATAACGTTGCAGGCACTTTCTCTACTGATCCAGCAATAAACAGTGCTTCAGTATTAGATCTTGGTCCAGATGCAACGTATGAAAGCGCATCAAACCTGGCGTTAGCCGAAGATGACTTCAATGATAGTTTTTATCAAGGTGGTCGTTTTGGTCTTAAATATTTCATCAATGATACTTGGTCGTTATTGTTACAACATACGACTCAATCATTAGGCGCTGATGGCGTATTTGATTACGATCCAGAAGTAGGTGATTTACAAGTAGAACGTTATTTCCCTGATTCACTTCGTGATGATGTTGACCTGACCTCGTTAGTGGTTGAAGGTAAGCTTGGCGCATTAGACGTTGTTTATGCCGGTGCATTCCTTGACCGTGAAGTGGAGCAATCAATCGATTACACTGGGTATAACAACTCAGGTGGTTATATTGCTTACTACACTTGTACGTATACTAATCCGGATTATGTTGTTAATTACAACATCTCACCTGAATTCATTACTGAAAATCGCGAATGTAAAGATCCAACCAAAGGCTTTAAAGGCCAGCAAGAACATTCTCGTATTACTCAAGAATTGCGTTTTTCTACGGACTTCAATGACCGTTTAAGCATGACTGCGGGTATTTACTATGATGATGTTGAAATTAAAACTCAAGATGATTACGTTTATGCTGCAATGGCAGAGCTTGGTTTTGCACCAAATGCACCTATCAGTACTGCCAACAGCATCAACCCGAATACTCGTCCTGAAGGCGTAGCGTTCTTTAATGACATTACCCGTAGTGAAGAACAAATTGCCGTTTTCGGTGAAGCAACTTATGCTATCACTGATAAACTAGCAGCCACTCTTGGGTTACGTTGGTATGATATTGAATCAGATTATACTGGTTCATCTAATTTTGCCGATGGTATTTTCCAAGGGTCAATGAATACTGACCGAGGTCGTGATTATGATAGTTCAGGTGGACACTCTACTGAGCCATTGCAAGAAGACGGTGTGATACCTAAGTTTAGTTTAGCTTATCAAGCGACTGATTCTGTATTGTATTATGCTACTTACTCTGAAGGTTTCCGCCCAGGTGGCTTTAACCGTGGTGGTGGTGTTCCTTCAACGAATACCGATTTCCCAACGGTAGGCATTACCTATGCGACGGATGATGTGACTAACTATGAATTTGGTTGGAAATCATTATTACTAGATCAAAGCTTGCGTTTCAACGGTAACGTTTATTATATCGATTGGAGCAACATGCAGACTTCACGTTTTGATCCACAAAACGTATCGATATTAACCTTTATCGAGAATGCTGCCGATTCGAAAATCCAAGGTATCGAAACTGACTTTGAATACATTGCAACAGATAACCTCACTATCTATGGTGCATTTTCGTTTAACAAAACAGAGTTAACTGCGACTCGTGCGCAAGTCATTGAGATGGCTCCGGTCGGTTCTGAACTACCAGTCACTCCAGCCGTTCAAGGTAACGTACGTGTACGTTATGATTGGGAATATCAAGACTTTGACATGGATTGGCAGCTAGCCTTGCAACATGCGTCTAAGAGCTACAGTTCAATTGTTGCTTCTGAGCGCGAAGAGCAAGCCGGTTATCAGTTATTGAATGCCAACTTTGGTATCAGCAAAGACGCATGGCGTGTTAAGTTTTATATCGATAACGTGACAGATGAGCGTGCAACTTTGTTCATCAATGATCAAGACGATATTAAACGCATCAGCACTAACCGCCCTCGTACTATTGGTATGAGCGTCAACTATACGTATTACTAAGTATTACGGTATACTAAGACTAATGACGCTCTGTTATTAGTTCAATAATCCCTGTATTTTTGAAGATACGGGGATTTTTTTTAGTACTTAATAAGTGAATGATATCGCAATGACCATACCCGATTCGACGACAGTACCCCCTTTAGTTCAAGCTGAAGCGCTGGTTAAAGCACAACAATTTCCTGCTGCTTTACAGATCTTGAATCAATGTTTAAAAGCTCAGCCAAATGATCGACAATGTTTATATCTAAAAGCGGTTTGTCACCGTTATCTGCAAGATGTATCACAAGCCATTGGTACTCTCTCGACATTGCTAGCTACACATCCAGAGTATGCCCGCGGTTATCAAGAACTCGGTCATTGTTACCGGATCCAAACCAAGTTTCCAGAAGCGATTAACGCCTATCAAATGGCGGTGCAACTTCATCCTGGTTTATTGGCTAGTTGGCAACAACTCAGCCATTTATTTGCGGCATTGAATGAACCTACACTAGTGCGTGAAGCACAAGATAAAATTACAGAACTCAAGGCGTTACCACCTTTTTTACTGGCGGCACAAAGTGCTTTTTATGAAGGGAAAATAGCCAAAGCGGAACGGTTAACTCGTGATTTTTTAATCAAGCAGCCCAGTCATATTCCGGCAATGCGTTTATTAGCAAAAATAGCCATCAAATTAAACATTCTCGAAGATGCACAAGTTTTATTATCTAGTGCTGCCGATATGGCACCTCACAGTACTGATTTACAGTTAGAATTGATTCAGGTGCTACAAAAACGTCAGTTGTTTGACCAAGCCCATACATTAGCACAAGCGTTATTCGACAATCACCCTCACCTCCCTCTGGCGGAGTTAGCACTCGCGAATCAATGTGTCGCGATTGGCCAGACTGAACAAGCAATTCCTCATTTTGATTCTGTTCTGTCTCAATTACCTAGCCATGCACCAGTATTTGTCCAACGTGGCCACGCATTTAAAACTATTGGTTTACCGGATGCTGCGATCGCCGATTATCTAAAAGCCTGCGAATTAAAACCTGATTTTGGTGATGCTTATTGGAGCTTAGCCAACCTAAAAACATTTAGTTTTGACGACGCATTAATTAACACTATGATGAGCGTAGTCAACCAGCCTCAAGTACAGGTGATGGATAAATACCATATTAGTTTTGCGTTGGGCAAAGCCTTTGAAGATAAAGCGGATTATGCCCAGTCATTTGCTTTTTATGCGCAAGGTAATGAGCTCAAACATGCGCAACTGAATTATCAAGCGGGTGACACATCGCAGCAAATACAAGCGCAAATTGAGCATTGTCCACCAGCGTTATTTACGCAGATATTATCCGCTTGTAAGAGTGCAGCCCCGATTTTTATTGTTGGCTTACCGCGTGCTGGATCAACCTTAATAGAGCAGATACTAGCATCTCATCCATTAATTGAAGGCACCAGTGAATTACCTAATATATTAGCGCTAGCGCGCAAGCTATCGGGTCGCTACAAATCTGATAATGCTTACCCTGCAAACCTTACGGGTTTCTCTGCCGAGGAGTTAACGCAATGGGGTGAAGGTTATATTAACGATACGCAAATTCACCGCACCCAACAAACTCCATTTTTCATTGATAAAATGCCTAATAACTTCCGTCATTTGGGCTTAATTAAACTAATCCTTCCCCATGCTAAAATTATTGACGCACGGCGTGAACCTATTGCGTGTTGTTTTAGCGGTTATAAACAATTATTTGCTGAAGGCCAAGAATTTAGTTATCAGCTTAGTGATATTCGTCAATATTATGATGACTACGTGGCGCTAATGGCGCATTGGGAGCAGTGTTTTGGAGACAGTATCTTACGCGTGCAACATGAAGAACTGGTTGATGATTTAGAAGGGCAAGTGCGTCGGTTACTGGATTTTATTGGCGTGGAATTTAACATTGCTTGTTTGGATTTTCATAAAACCAAACGTAATGTTAAAACACCGAGTGCAGAGCAAGTACGACAACCTATTAACCCCGAGGCGCAACATCAGTGGCGACACTTTGCCCCATATATAAGCACACTCACAGAGCATTTTACGCCAGTGGACGGGCAAACACTTTAATCGCCCCTGTTGCTTTAAGTTCTTGTAACGTCGTCTGCCCAGATGCATCCAGTATATGCATTTGGGCCAACCATAATTCCAATGTTGCCATCGCATCGGATAATGCATTATGAGCTAATGCTGGTGTTAAATCCAAATGTTCACGGCACGCCCCTAAGGTCGCTGCACCGGTTGGAATAACACTCATTTTTTTATGTAATTGATATAATGCTAATTGCATCGTATCAATACACACAATCGTGGGTAAAGACACGCCTAAGCGAATGCTTAACTGCTTTAGCATCACCATATCTAATTGTGCATTATGTAATACCCAAATATGGCTGCCTGCAAACTCAGTAAGCTGTTCAAACATTTCTCTTGCATGAAAACCGCGGGAAATATCTCTGGGCGTTAATCCATGAATAATGGGACTTTGTTCGAGATTGCCCTTCGCTCGAATAAGCCGATAATAGCCACTTGCTAAATCAATCCCTGATGATGTTGCTTCAATCCAGCCTGCTGACATAAATTTAGCGGTCTTAGTGTCCATACAACTAAACTCAAAATCTACTGCAAGCCAGCGACAATCTTTGAGCGCCAGATTAGATATAGTGGCTGGTAATCTTTGATGCTGCCCTATTAGCGCACCGAATTTACGACTAAGATTAGCCAATATACTCATTAAGCTACCCCACCGGAAAGTTTCATGACAACAGCTTGTTGTGCGCGATGGATTGATTTAAACGAGGCTTTTAATTGATGCCGTTCTAACGAAGATAAATCTGACACGCTAATAATATTATCAGTCACATTATTGCGCAGCTGATGACGCCAGCGCAGACGATTTAAGAATAGCCAAATATCTCGTAAATTATCAGCATCCTCTGTCGTTATCGCATTGATTTGACCGAGTATATTTAACCGCTCAACGGTATTTGGTATAGTGATACCCGCTGATAATGAGTATAAACGTGCGAGGTTATTAATCAGGGCAATAGCATTCACTTTCAGATTGATACAATCTTTCTTACCATTGTGTTTGCGATATACAAATTTGTTAAACACCGATAATGGCACTGCATCACTATTCGCATCGCGGGCTAATGCTGCTAGAAAAAACGCATCTTTAAATAAAGGTTTACGTCGTTGTTGTAAGTTTTTAAATAGCGTGCGGTCGCCGTCGACGGCGCGGGCATCCAAAAAGATATTAAAGGCTAAAATAGCTTCAGGCGTGGGTTGATTAATCCATTTTTTAGCTTGCATCACCGCTTCGTCCACACTGAGACGTAATTCAGGATTAGACGCCATGATATTACCATCGCAGAGTTTAATGCCACACTTACCTAAGCCTTTGCAAACATATTCAGACATCTGCTTGAAGTACTCACCCTCTTCCTCGTTGGGCGTTTGCGCTAACAACAAGGCATTGTCTTGATCAGAGCCCATTGTTTGGTCTTCGCGCGCTTGAGAGCCGTATACGACCCAACAATATCCCATTGGCGCAGCGCCATGCTGTTCGATAAAGAAAGCAATCAATTTGCGGGTCATAATATCTGTCGCTTGCGAGAGTACTTTACCGGCAATATCAAAATCCCCAGCACGTTTTGCATTCGCAGCAAAATACTGTGGCATCTGCCATGCGATTCGTGTCAGCTCGTAGAGATTGGCTGTTTTGGATAGTTCACCAATCATAAACAAGACATTACCTCGTTGTTTTCTGATCACATCCGACGTAGTAACCATACCTACCGGTGAGCGATCATCTGCATGCAGTACGGGTAAATGATGAATGTTTTTTTCACTCATCAATGAGATAGCAGAGAACATATTTTGATTATGTAAGACATAAGCGGGGTTCTCGGTCATGATGTTATTCACGCCCAAACTAATATCCATTCCCTCTGCGACGACTCGGTTTCGCAAATCACGGTCCGTCACAATACCAATTAGATGCTCATCTTCAGTAACAATCAGTGAACTCACTCCATGCTTTGACATTATTTGTGCTGCTAATTGGATGCTGTCGTGTTGTTCAATTTGGATTGGCGCTTTAGTCAACTGTTCATACAATGGCTTATACAACCACATAGAGTTGGAATCTTCTACGGCTTGATTTTGTAAAACATTATTTTTAGCCGCATTAAAAAACTTAGCAAAAACTTTATTTTCCATGCATCTATCAAATAGCGTTTGATTGATACAATAAACAACACCAGGGCTATCTATTTCAACTTGGATCTTACCTTTATTGGGTTCCATTAATGCAATAAAACCAAAATAATCGCCTTCACTCAAAAAACGCTCTGCGCCATCTTCATCATAAATCGTAAATTGACCGGTCTGGATCAAAAATAACGAAGGTTGATGTTCGGCTAATAAACGTTGTTGATTATCGGGAGTGAGATAGATCACTTTGGTTTTAGCTGCAATGCTATACAAGCTGTCTTCGTCAAAGACATCAAAAGGTGCTGCTTTGGATAAAAAATCGATCACTTGATGTGGAATATCGCTCATATTACGTCCTTATATAAAAAAAGCCTGAGGAAAGTATAATCCCCAGGCTTCGATTCGTCATTTAACTTTTAGTTAAAAACTGTGTTATCTAGGTGTTAGTGAGCTGATGCTTCACCTGCACCTTTAGGATAACGGATGCTTTCTACTAATTCTTGGATTTCTTGTGGTGCTTCTTTAGTAAATTTGAATACTAAGAATGCAACACCAAAGTTAACCATCATACCTAGAGTACCGATACCTTCAGGTGAAATACCAAACCACCAGTTAGCAGGCACGTTAGCCGCTGGATTAACAAATTTGAAGTAGATGATGTAAGCTGCAGTGAATGCAATACCTGCAATCATACCACTTACCGCACCTTTATCATTCATACGCTTAGAGAAGATACCCATAATAATCGCAGGGAAGAAGCTTGATGCTGCTAGACCGAATGCAAAGGCAACAACCTGTGCAACGAACCCTGGTGGATTTATTCCGAAGTAACCTGCGATACATATTGCCACCGCAGCCGCTAATCGTGCATATCCTAACTCTGCTTTATCCGAAATATTTGGCGCAAAGTTACGCTTCAATAAATCATGCGATACAGATGTTGAGATTACCAATAGTAAACCTGCAGAGGTTGATAACGCGGCAGCAACACCACCGGCAGCAACTAACGCAATAACCCAAGCTGGTAAGTTCGCAATTTCTGGGTTAGCTAATACCATGATATCACGGTCAACTTTCATTTCATTTGCAGAAGCAGGATCAGTGATGCTACCCGCTGCATAGAACATGTTGCCGTCGCCATTTTTATCATTAAAGGTAATTAGGCCAGTTTTTTCCCAGTTTTTAATCCATGTAGGTGCTGTAGCATAAGGCGTACCTTTACCGATTTCACCATTTACAGTAGGACCATTGATTGTTTCAATCATGTTTACACGACCGAAAGAAGCAAGCGCTGGTGCAGTAGTATAAAGTAATGCGATGAATACTAACGCATAACCTGCAGACTTACGTGCATCTGATACTTTTGGTACAGTGAAGAAACGTACGATTACGTGAGGTAGACCTGCAGTACCCACCATAAGCGCGAAAGTAATGAAGAAT
Organism: Glaciecola sp. UBA983; assembly: GCA_002292215.1. GTDB lineage: Bacteria > Pseudomonadota > Gammaproteobacteria > Enterobacterales > Alteromonadaceae > Opacimonas. Next base: position 29,812 of record DBBN01000028.1, read on the forward strand.
ACATCGATAGTAGATTTAGTACCCGAAGTGTATTCATTAAAACCGAGCTCCGTGGATAGCATGTCTAGCTTATCAAGCATGAACACCCCAGAACCATCAGCTAAAGTAGCACCAAACGCTGTTTGCGGAAGGATGTGTCCGGTAACCATCATAGAGATGAATACAGCTGGAACGATATAAGCGAAAATAAGCACACAGTATTGTGCTACTTGAGTGTAAGTAATCCCTTTCATGCCACCTAAAACAGTGTAGAAGAATACAATACCCATACCGATGACAACACCAGTAACAATATCAACTTCTAAGAAGCGAGAGAATACCACACCAACACCACGCATCTGACCAGCTACATATGTGAAACACACGAAGATAGCGCAGAACACCGCAACGGTACGTGCTGTTTGAGAGTAATAACGATCACCAATGAAATCTGGAACAGTGAATTTACCAAACTTACGTAAGTAAGGTGCTAAACACAATGCTAGTAGTACATAACCACCAGTCCAACCCATTAAGTAAACCGCACCGTCATAACCCATAAAAGAGATAAGACCGGCCATTGAGATAAATGATGCTGCTGACATCCAATCAGCTGCAGTAGCCATACCATTGACGACTGGATGAACACCACCGCCGGCTACATAGAAATCTTGCGTTGAACCAGCACGCGCCCAAACAGCGATGCCGATATATAGTAGGAATGATGCACCTACAATCAATAACGTTAATAGTTGTACGTCCACGATATTACTCCTCTACACCGTATTTTTTGTCAAGCGTGTTCATTTTCTTCATATAAATAAAGATTAATGCCACAAATACATAGATTGAACCCTGTTGGGCAAACCAGAATCCTAATTTAAATCCAAAGAATTGAATTTGGTCTAGAACGTCTACAAATAGAATACCGCAGCCAAAAGAGACTACGAACCAGACTACCAATAACTTCAAAAGCAAAGAGAGGTTTTCATTCCAATATGCCTTTTTGTCATCATCGTTTTTAAATGCCATCGTTATAATTCCTATGTGGTAAAATTGATGTGTTTTTTTAACATTTTCCTAACCATGGGGTTTGAACAGTGGTTACTCAGTGTACAATCGAACCTGCGAAGCTTGATAATTACTGTTAAACCCAATTGTTAGGATGTTGTAAACACTTTATGTGATGTTAACAATTGGTGAAATTCGACGTTGGTCTTAGCGTTAGGTCTATGGAGCCTCATCATGCTAAAGTGGCACAAGAAAAATGGGGAACTTTAGAGGATAGTTATGGCATTTGGTTGGTTGTTACTCGCTCTTGCATATTTAATGGGATTATTTTGGATTGCTAAATGGGGTGATCGCAATTCCACTATCGCCCGTAAAATAACTTCAAATGCGTATGTTTACTCGCTAGCGTTGGCTATTTATTGTACAGCTTGGACTTTTTTAGGTGCTGCCGGTCAATCTACTCGCGAATATTGGATGTATTTACCTATTTTACTTGGCCCAATGCTAGTTTATATTTTTGGCTACAAGTTTATTGTCAAATTAACTCAAGTCAGTAAAAAGCAACGTATTAATACGGTTGCAGACTTTATCGCATCTCGTTATGGTAAACGCCAAGCTGTGGCCTTACTCGTTACATTCATCGCGTTACTTGCCACTATCCCTTATATTGCATTGCAGTTAAAAGCCATTGGCTCAGCCTTTGCAATAATGTCGCAACAAGAAGATCAACAACTTATCGTTGTTATTGCAACTATCTTCATCGCAATATTTGCTATTTATTTTGGCACCAAACAAACAGATGTTACCGAATACCGTCGTGGTTTAATGCTCGCGATATCATTCGAATCGATCATCAAATTATCTGCCTTGATTTTAGTCGCATATATCGGCTATGTTGCTTGGAGTAACACCTCTACCGATGCATTTTTACATGAATATCGAACTGCAGATGCCCTGAATATATTTACTTCGTATAGTTTTTGGGCACAAACGATCATTGCTGGCGCTGCAGTTATCTGTTTACCGAGGCAGTTTCATGTCGCGATCATAGACAATCTAAATATTGAACATATAAAAACTGCTAGGTGGTTGTTTCCCTTATATTTAGGGTTAACCGCTTTGGTCATTCCCGTCATTGCGATGTCAGGGAAAGTATTATTCGCCGACCAAAATATTGAATCTGATAATTATGTTCTACAATTAGCTATTTTCTCCGATTCATTAATCATTAAAATGTTTGTATTTGTTGGGGCATTATCTGCTGCCACCGCTATGATCATTGTTGCGACGTTAACGCTTTCTACTATGCTTGCCAATGATGTGGTATTACCTAAATTACTCGATAACCCCAACCAAGCTGGGCATAAAGAAGATTACGGCAAAACCATTCGCTTAGTGCGACGTTTAATTATCGGTTTAGTGCTAATCCTATCTTATATTTATCAACAACAGTTAACTGGCTCAAAATCGTTAAGTTCCATTGGTTTGATTGCATTTTCATTGGTAATCCAACTTCTGCCTGCAATAGTAGGTGGGTTATATTGGAAGAAAGGGCATGCGCATGGGGTTTATGCAGGTTTATTAATGGGCTTGGTCAGTTGGACACTATGGTTGATTATCCCATTATTAAATTCGGATATGAGCATTTATTCACAATCTGAAATCCTCAGCCAAGGTGCATTAGTCAGCTTATTAGCTAACACCATCGCATATATTGTTTTTTCGCATCTCGCACCAGCTAGACTAATCGATAAGATCCAAGCTGAAGCTTTTGTCCGCCCCAGTAAAATGGCGCAGGATAAATCTAAACACAGTAATATCAATGTTGATTCGAGTGACTTAATCACATTGCTATCGACCTTTATGGGCACGAGTCGCTGTGATCAACTAATTGCTGAATTTGAGCAACTGCACAAAATCACGTTATTGCCGAATGATAAACCGGACGAAAAATTCATTTCATTTTGTGAACGTGCCTTGGGTGGCGTGATTGGTTCATCCAGTTCACAAGCATTGATCAACAGTGTCTTACAAGGTAAAAAACTCGATTTCACTGAGGTAATTAACTTTTTTGATGATACCACCCAAGCCATGCAATTTAATATGACAGCCTTGTTGACCTCGTTAGAAAGTATGGAACAAGGGATCAGTGTTATAGATAAACACTTGAACTTAGTCGCATGGAACAAAAAATATACCGAATTGTTTAATTATCCTGATGACTACCTACTTGTTGGTAGTCCTATCGAAAAGCTCATGCGATTTAATGCTAAATGCGGTGAGTTGGGTATGGGTGATATTGAAGAAATGATCCAAAGACGCTTAGAGCATCTTAAAAATGCGACCCCTCATCGTTTTACTCGCCAACGCAATGATGGGCATGTCATCGAAATGATCGGTAACCCCCTTCCTGGTGGTGGTTTTGTTACCAGTTTTAATGACATTACCAGTCATGTTGAAATTCAAAAAGCACTCAAAGAATCGAATATTGATTTAGAATATCGAATGAAAAAGCGTACTGAAGAAGTGCATTCGATCAACGCCGATTTACGCTTAGAAATAGAACGTCGTAACGATGCAGAAAAAGAATTGATCCGTGCCCGACGTGCAGCTGAAGAAGCTAATGCCAGTAAAACCCGCTTTTTAGCCCTCGCCAGTCACGATATTATTCAACCTTTGAATGCAGCCAAGCTTTACCTTTCAGCTCTCCAAGAGGCGAAGCTATCTGAGTCAGCTCAAGGTATATTAAATAAACTTAACGACAGTGTGACGTCTTCAGAGCGTTTGATTTCTACTTTATTGGATATCTCACGGTTAGACCAAGGAGAAATGGCCCCTAACGACGAATCCTTTGAATTATGTCTGCTGATCCAGCCTCTTATTGTAGATATGCAAATGGCAGCCGAGAAAAAAGGCTTAGTACTCAAATCTCATTTACGCCCAGTCTGGGTGCAAGGCGATCGTACATTTACTTATCGCATCATACAAAATTTATTGACCAATGCGATTAAATATACCGATACTGGCAAGGCGTTAATTACTACCCGAGAACGAAGTGGAAAAATAGAAGTTCGCGTCTTTGATACTGGGATCGGAATTGATCAAGATAATCAAAAAGCAATTTTCACGGACTTTTATCGTGTTCAAGAATCAACGGAATCTGGGGTGGGTTTAGGTTTAGGTGTGGTACGTCGATTGACTCAACAAATGCAAGCAACCATGAACGTTGTATCAACCAAACATAAAGGTAGTTGTTTTACTTTAGTGATGCGCAAAGGCCAACCAATACAAGCATCACAAAGCACTATAAACAAAGTCAAACAGACCTTATCTGGCTTAAACGTGTTATGTGTGGATGACAAAAACGAAAATCTAGATGCGTTAGATACCCTACTCACTCGTTGGGAAGTGAATGTCGTAATGGCTAATACCTATGAGAGTGCCTTAGCAATGCTGAGCGATGATCATCCTATCCCTGATGCATTATTGATAGACTATCAATTAGATAAAGAGCAAAACGGATTAGCGCTGATTACAGCCATTAACGCCAAACTCAATAAAACAATCCCGAGTGCGATTGTCACAGCGTTACAAGATAATGAATTACGTGAAACGTGCCTTTCTCAAGGCGTGCAGTTTTTAAATAAACCCATCAAGCCAGCAAAACTAAGGGCCGTGTTACAATCATTGACAAAACAGCGGAAACGATAATGATAGGCAATAAATAAGGGTAAATAATGCGCGAATGGCATGTTTACCCTGAGTTATTTGGATTGTTGGGCCAAATTAGCGCGCTTTTACTGGCGGCTCTAATTGTAGCTGTGAAGCAATCAATACTGCTTGAGTACGGTTGTTGATCCCCAGCTTTCTAAATATAGCAGTAACGTGGGCTTTTACCGTCGCCTCAGCAATATCTAAGTTGTAGCCTATTTGTTTATTTAGCAAGCCTTCACGCATAAAGCATAATACTTTATATTGTGATGGCGTTAAGCTTGCGACGTTATCCGCTAGTTTAGAAAATGCTTCGTCGACTTCTTCAATTTTGCCACTGACTGATTCAGGTAACCAGACGTTCCCATCTAAAATCGATTTAATCGCTTTTGCTATATCATTTGCCCCTGCAGTTTTAGGAATAAAGCCTAATGCACCACAACCGACAATTTTAGAAATAATTAATGGATCTTCTGTACCTGAAACAACGGCCACAGGCAAATCAGAATAGAGTTTGAGGACATGTAACAAACCAAAGAGGTCATTACTACCTGGCATATGCAAATCAAGTAGTAATAAATCGACATCTTCTTTATTTAGGATCTCGATGGTCGAGGGTAAATCGCCGGCCTCGAGCAATCGAATATCCTGTAAGGAAACGGATAACGCCCCTCTTAATGCATCCCGATACAATGGGTGATCATCTGCTATGAGTAACGTTATCATTAAAGCTCCTTGGGTACGGCTTATTTGTTTAACCTATTTTCGATCAGTAAATCAACGACTGAAGGATCAGCTAAGGTAGAAGTATCACCTAATTGATCATGCTCATTGGCTGCAATTTTACGTAAAATACGACGCATAATCTTACCTGAGCGTGTCTTCGGTAATCCTTTGGTCCATTGAATCATATCTGGTGACGCAATCGGGCTTAACTCTTTTCGGACCCAAGTACGTAACTCAGCGGTTAATGCATCTGTCACTTCAACACCTTCAATTGGTGTGACGTACACATAGATACCTTGACCTTTAATATCATGAGGATAACCCACAACAGCAGCTTCGGCAATAGCAGGATGCGCAACTAACGCGCTTTCAATTTCAGCAGTGCCTAAACGGTGCCCTGATACGTTCAATACATCATCCACACGACCAGTGATCCAGTAATAGCCATCTTCATCACGACGACAACCGTCACCAGTGAAATAAACATTCGGGTAAGCACTAAAATAGGTTTCAATAAAACGCTTATGATCTCCGTACACGGTTCTTGCTTGTGCCGGCCAGCTATCTTTAAGTACTAAGTTACCTTCTGCCACGCCTTCTAATTCATTGCCATCTGCATCAAATAACGCAGGTTGTACACCAAATAATGGACGTGAAGCTGAACCCGGCTTGTTTGGTGTGACGGTTGGTAATGGGGCAATCATCATGCCGCCAGTTTCTGTTTGCCACCACGTATCAACAATAGGGCAACGCGCTTGACCAATGACATTGTAATACCATTCCCACGCTTCGGGGTTAATGGGTTCACCTACTGAGCCTAAGATACGTAATGACGATAAATCACACCCTTCTACCGGCTTAGTGCCATGTGCCATTAAAGCACGGATTGCAGTTGGTGCTGTATATAAGCTGTTTACTTTGTATTTTTCAACGATTTGAGCAATACGGCGAACATCCGGATAGGTCGGAACACCTTC
>DBBN01000028.1:36297-41785 GCA_002292215.1 Glaciecola sp. UBA983
ACCAACATCAGCAGTACACCAATAAACGTCGTCATCACGATAATCAAAACCGTATTTAAACGTCATTGCAGTATACAAAGCATAACCACCGGATGAATGCACTACACCTTTGGGTTGACCTGTTGAACCCGATGTATACAGAATAAATAATGGATCTTCTGCATCCATGACTTCTGGTTCACATTGCGCTGAACAATCTTCTGTCAATTCTGACCACCATACGTCAACATCGGCATTCCACGTCACATCGCCACCAGTTAACCTATGGGTTAATACTGCGGTGATAGATGGGCATGCACCGTTGGCAATAGCTTCATCTACATTCGCTTTTAGTGGTACGCTGCGACCAGCACGACGGCCTTCATCACACGTAATGACGACTTTAGCATCAGAGTTATTAATTCGATCAGCAATTGCATTTGGCGAGAAACCACCAAAGATAACAGAATGAATCGCACCGATACGGGCACATGCTAACATCGCATAAGCAGCTTGAGGTACCATTGGCATATATATCGCGACACAATCGCCTTTTTTCACGCCTAGTTTTTTTAAGCCATTAGCCAATTTACACACTTCATAGTGCAGCTCTTGATAGGTAATCGTTTGGGTATCAGAAGGTTCATCCCCTTCCCAGAAAATTGCCGTCTTTTTCCCATTTTTAGCTAGATGACGATCGATACAGTTATAAGAAACATTTAGCTGACCATCTTCAAACCACTTAATAGAGACATTTTCTGGATCAAAAGTCGTATTTTTAATGATGGTTGGTTCTTTGTACCAATCAATTATATTTTTGTGCTCGCCCCAAAATTTATCTGGGTTCGTGACCGATTCTTGATACATAGCATTGTATTGCTCTTCAGAGATAATTCCGTTTGCTTGTAATGTCTCTGGAACTGGGTAAAGCTTGGCAGTCATGTTGCCTCCATGTGCTAATTAAAATTTTGTTAAATACTACTCCTGTTAATGTAACGTTTTACGGGGAGATCAAAATAGGACTTTGGTCTATGAATTTAGTTCGCCGGAGACCACTCAAAACCTTGATGCGAAAGGATTACAACCAAAGTATCACAGACTATTGCCGTATATAAAACAATCCAAAATACGAGGTCTGCGACTGAAAAGTTAACACTTTGTTTACAGGGATAGGTTGAATAAACAACAATCCCACACTCAACATTGCATTGAATGTGGGGATATTAAGTTTAAAATGGGGCTGGGTATTGTGTCCAAACAGCATTAACCGCCTGCATTTCATCCACCGTTAAGCCACGAGCGAATGCCTGAATATTTTCATCTAATTGTGCCATGGTAGTTGCACCAATAATGGTCGAGGTGACCCCATCGACTTGATCGCACCACGCTAACGCTAATTGACTGGGTGTCATGCCAAAATCTAACGCTAACCCAATATAGGCTTTTATTGCAGCCTCACTGTGTGGTGTATTACGAAATAACCCCATACGCTGCGCTAACGTCCAGCGTGAACCTTGAGGTCTAGCGCCATCTAGATATTTACCCGATAGCATCCCTCCGGCTAATGGCGACCAAGGTAAATAAGCAATATCTTCGAATACACAGCTTTCAATTAGATACGGCCAGTCTTTAGTATGTAACAGGTTAAACTCATTTTGAATGGATACCGGACGAGCAAAACCATATTCATCACAAATGGATAAAAAGGTATGAATCCCCCACGGCGTATCATCTGATAGCCCCCAAAAGCGGATCTGACCCTCTTTTATTGCATTATCTAATGCACGAACAATCTCTATCATGTTAGCTTTTTCTGCAGCAACATCGGTTTGCGAAGATTTAACTTGGTTAATGCCATGCTTACCAAAATGTGGACTTGTGCGATTGGGCCAGTGCAACTGATATAAATCAACATAATCAGATTGTAAGCGTTGCAATGAACCCATTAATGCTTGTTCGATAGATGCAGCAGAGATATCGCTTGCTTCACGAATATATGGAAAACCCGGGCCGACAATTTTAGTCGCAATTAACCAGTCTTTGCGCGCATGTGGATGGCGCGCAAAATAATCTCCAATGACTCGCTCAGTATCTCCACTGGTATCGGCGGAAGGGGGAATAGGATACATCTCTGCGGTATCCATAAAATTAATCCCCTGCGCAGCGGCAAAATTTATTTGTGCGTCAGCATCCGCTTGGGTATTTTGTATACCCCATGTCATTGAGCCTAAACAGACCCTAGATACGGATTCACCAGAATTACCTAACGCTGAAAATTGCATGTTCACCTCTTATTATAATCATTTATCAATCGTGACTGATTCAGTAAGATACAGTACGTAATGGAACTATAATAAGATTATTTTACTGCTAAGCAAATAATATTAAGCAGTGCTAGCATTTGTTCCATACTCTCATACGGTTATATAAGGATGAGACACCAGCGCTTTAACATGTGCAACCACACTACGCCCCAATGCGCTAAGTGCATACCCGCCTTCAAGTACCGAGACGATCCGTCCATGACAATGTTGATTGGCTAATTTGACAAGCTGGTCGGTGATCCACGCATAATCGGCTTCGACCAAACGCACATGCCCCAAATCATCTTCTTGATGTGCATCAAAACCCGCAGAAACTAAAATTAAATCCGGTTTAAAGTCACTGATAGCGTTAAACCAAGGAGTTACCGCTGCACGCCAAGACGCCGAATCAGCACCAGGAGCAAGTGGTACAGGTTTAAAATGAGAAGGCTGATTCTCAAGACCACCAAAAGGATAAAAAGGATGCTGAAAGCTAGAACAAAACATGACATTGTCGTCATTCTTAAAGATGTCTGCTGTACCATTGCCGTGATGCACATCAAAATCAATAATTGCAACACGTTGTACATCATACTGTCGCATTGCATACGTTGCAGCTACCGCAACATTGTTGATTAGACAAAATCCCATTGCCGATGCATGAGTTGCATGATGCCCAGGGGGACGAATAGCACAAAACGCACGCGTATTATTACTTGTAAAGACTTCATCCACCGCATCCTTAGCACACCCTGCAGCATACATCGCAGCCTTTAATGAAGCTTTCATCATTATAGTATCGTCATCTAACCAGATATGTGGGTTGGTTTCAAATTCAGACCGTGTTTGTAACTGTGTATCTTGGAGTATCAACTCATCAATATATAACTTTGAATGCGCATGATATAAATGTTCTAAATCAATTTTGGTACCTTGCGCAAAGGTCAATACATACTCTAATCCTGACGCTATTAACTGGTCATTGATTTGATGTAATCGCGCAGGGCATTCTGGGTGATCACTATCCATGATATGGGTGTTACACATAGGATGACTAAAGATAGTTACGCTCATAATGATTACTCCTGTTCTAACGCTAAATACATGTCTTTCTCATGTAAATCTTCGCTGGGTTGGGCGATGAATCCATGTTGTTTAAACACATTAATCATCGGTTTATTTTGGCTTTTAACGAGCGCAAATAATCCTGTGAATTTACGCTTTCGGGCAATGTCGATCATACTATTGAGTAGCAATGATGCCATACCCATACCCTGAGATGACTCGCGAGTTACAAACGCCACCTCGGCTGTATTATTTTGAGGATAGTAGTAAAAACGACCAACGGCATGAATACTGACTCTTGAACCATTTTGTTTAACCACACACAAAGCCAAATCTACACTTTGGTCAACACTCACCAAGTCACATGATTTTTGCCGTGACATATGTTTGGGATCATAACTGTAACGCATTTGTCGTGTTTCTTTGGTGTGTGAATAAAAGAACTCTTGCAAGCGTCGCTCATCAGCCGGATTTAACGGGCGCAAATAAAATAATTCGCCATTCAGTGTTACTGGAGTTAATTGTATATCACCAAATTCGGGCACTTCTGTCGGGGTCAACGCTTGATAATCAGGTACCCAGTAATGTTGGCGTACTTGCTCTAGTAACATTGCCCGAAATTTTGGGTGAGCAACTCGAATTAACTCTAAGGCACGCTCTCGAATACTTTTACCTTTGAGGGATGCAATTCCAAACTCGGTCACAATATAATCTACGTGCCCGCGAGAGGTCACCACACCAGAACCTTGTGCGAGTGTTGCTTGGATCCGTGATATTTGTTTATCTTTGGCTGTTGACGGTAACGCAATAATTGATTTTCCACCTTTAGAGATTGTCGCACCAGTCACAAAATCCATTTGGCCACCAATCCCGGAATAGAAATCATAACCTATAGAATCAGCCACAACCTGCCCAGTCAAATCCACTTCCAGTGCACTATTAATAGAGATCATATTGTTGTTCTGTGCAATATTTGCAGGATTGTTCACATAACTAGATGGATAAATTTCTACATGAGGGTTCTCATGAATAAAATCATATACGGCTTGAGTACCCATACAAAAGGACGTCACAGACTTACGTGGGTGAAATTGCTTATACCGATTCGTTATCACCCCTTTTTTAATTAATTCGACAACTCCATCACTTATCATTTCAGAATGAATACCTAAATCACGATGATTTGATAGCGCCGTTAAAACCGCATCAGGGACTCTACCGATACCTACTTGTAGTGTTGAGCGATCTTCAATTAATAATGACACGTATTGGCCGATGCGTTGATATATTGGGTCTGTTGTAGGAACTGCAATCGTCGGTAATGGCGCATCACCATCAATCATAACGCTGAATTGATTGACGTGTAAAAAGCACTGACCATTAGTGCGAGGCATATTGTGATTAACTTGCGCGACGATGTGCTTAGCAGCCAATGCAGCACTAAGAGTAATATCAACACTGACCCCTAATGAACAGTAACCTAGCTCATCGGGTGGAGTCACCATAATTAATGCGACATCGAGCGGTAATGTTTCATTACTAAACAAGGTATGAATTTCAGATAAAAAACACGGTGTATAATCGGCCCGTCCTTCATCTACCGCCACACGAATATCGTCCCCACCAATAAAAAAGGTATTCACTTTAAACTGTTGTGCGCTTTTTGGCGCAGCCCAAGGCGCATCACCGAGAGTTAAAAACTGACAAATTTCGACATCGACCAAATCTGGTCTACTATTCATTAGTTGTTCCATTAATACTCTCGGGACCGCTGCGGCAGATCCAAGATAAATGCGGTTACCGGATTGAACTAACCCCGTCCAATCGCCATGTTGTGAAAGAGGTGCCGAAAGTTTACTCATATATACATTCATCCATTAATTCAATATTAAGTGTCACTGATCTTGTGTGGCGTTATGTTGTTCTGTATCAATAAACAAGGAATAATACTGATAATTCCCTTAAGTTGGTTTGGTACAAACTTCGTTTGGTTTGGACTGTATTCGTAATCATATGGTGGCACTAGATGGTAAGCGGGCCATTACGAATGCTCATGGGGAGAGTATTAAGGCTGTATTTTCTGCAGTAACGTAAATACAAGTCACTATATATTTTACACATACAAAAAGACCGCCATCAGG
>DBBN01000036.1 GCA_002292215.1 Glaciecola sp. UBA983
CCAAAACGTCCAGAGGCAACTTGTTTGATCTTGGAGTTTTTCTCAGTGTTAAAACGTGAAGAGTGTTCACCACCTTCACCTGAGTTTGATTGTCCACCCAAACGGTTCATCGCAATCGCTAGTGCCTCATGGGCCTCTGGTGATAAAGCACCAATAGACATTGCTGCTGTATCAAAACGACGATATAACGTGTCAGCTGATTCTACTTCACTGATATCAATGCTTTTATCTGCGTATTTTAAGCCTAACAAATCACGTAAATGTGATGGTGAACGGTCATTCACTAACGAAGAGAACACTTTATAGTCTTCGTATTTTCCACTCACTACTGCCGTTTGTAATGATTTCACGACATCCGGATTATATGCATGGTATTCGCCATCATGGACGTATTTTAATAATCCACCGTGGCTGACTGGCTTACGTTTGAGCCAAGCAATACGCTGATTATTCAATGTATCTTGTTGGAATTCTTCAAAACCTGCACCTTGTAAACGACTAGTCACCCCTTGGAAACATAAGTCCATGACTTCTGCACTGATACCGATCCCTTCAAATAACTTTGAAGAACGGTAAGATGCAACGGTACTGATGCCCATTTTGGACATGATTTTGAATAAGCCTTTATTGATCCCTTTGCGGTAGTTCAACATCGCAGTCATCGCATCGATGTCTAATTCTTTATTGGCAACGAGCTGCTCAATGGTTTCATAGGCTAAGAACGGATAAATGGCTGTTGCGCCAAGACCAATTAAGACGGCAAAATGATGCGGGTCACGCGCCGAAGCCGTTTCTACCACAATGTTGGCATCACAACGAAGTTGCTCATCAACTAGGCGTTTTTGTACTGCACCCACTGCCATTGCCGCAGGGATAGGTAAATGTGATTGTTCAATGTTACGGTCAGAAAGAATGACGAACGCAGCACGTTTTTCACGTACCAGTGCAACAACTTCATCACATACTCGAACAATAGCGGCTTGCAAGCCCTCTTCAGGTAAGTAATTCAGTGATACTTTTTCTGAATAGTAATGCTCTTGGTCGAGCTCACGTAATTGTTTTAAATCCGTGTACATTAATATAGGCGACTTAAAGATAACACGATCAGCATGGCCACCGGTTTCATTAAAGACGTTTTGTTCGCGACCTATGCAAGTTGCCAATGACATCACGTGGTTTTCACGTAATGGATCGATAGGGGGATTAGTCACTTGAGCGAATTGTTGACGGAAATAATCATACAAAGTACGTACACGTGAAGACATGACAGCCATAGGTGTATCATCACCCATAGAGCCAACCGCTTCTTGCCCATCTTTGGCTAAGACTTTCACGACTTGTTGGATTTCTTCATAAGAATAGTTAAACAATTTATGAAAAACAGCCATTTGGTCATCATCAATCGCACGTTTACCAATTAATACGGCATCGCATTCTTCGATAGGTTTAAGATGACGGATATGTTCAGACAACCATTCTTTATAAGGATGTTGCGTTTTTAATACGTCATCAATTTCAGTTGAACGCCAGATTTTACCTTCTTGGGTATCGACAGCTAACATTTCACCTGGACCCACACGGCCTTTTTCGATGACATCGCTTTGTTCGTAATCCCAAATGCCGATTTCTGAAGCAAGCGTGATCAATCCATCATTGGTTATAACGTAACGTGCTGGACGTAAACCGTTACGGTCAAGGTTACAGGCAACGTGACGACCATTGGTCAGTACGATCCCGGCAGGACCATCCCACGGCTCCATGTGCATTGAGTTAAATTCATAAAATGCGCGCAGGTCGTCATCCATGGTCGTATTATTTTGATACGCAGGTGGCACAAGTAAACGCATCGCACGGAACAAATCCATGCCGCCAGCTAAGAATAGCTCTAACATGTTATCTAATGAAGACGAATCAGAACCGGTTGTGTTAACAAACGGTGCAGCATCTTTTAAATCTGGAATTAATGGCGTGGCGAATTTGGACATCCGTGCTTTAGCCCAATCTCGGTTCCCTTTGATGGTATTGATTTCACCATTGTGCGCTAAATATCGGAAAGGTTGCGCGAGTGGCCAACGAGGTAATGTGTTGGTCGAAAAACGTTGGTGGAATACACAAATACTAGATTCAAGGCGATCATCAGCAAGATCTTTATAAAAAGCAGGCAGATCTTTAGGCATGACTAAGCCTTTATAGATAGTCACTAAGCCAGATAAACAGGCTACATAGAAGTCCGGATCGTCCATCAAGCGTTTTTCAGCGCGACGACGTACCATATATAAACGACGTTCTACATCTGATGTTGGCCAACCGTTCGGAGCATTGACAAACACTTGTTCAATTTGCGGAACACCGGATAAGGCAAGTTCACCTAATACTGATTTATCGACAGGGACTTCACGCCAGCCAGCGACAGTTAAAGTTTCTTTAGTTAATTCTTCATTTAAAACTTCACGCGCTTGTTGCGCTAATACTGGATCTTGAGATAAGAAAACCATACCAACCGAATAGTTAGTACCAAGACGCCATCCTGCTTGTTCAGCAACAGTGCGGAAAAAAGAATCCGGCTTGGCAATTAATAATCCACAACCGTCACCCGTTTTGCCATCAGCCGCGATACCACCGCGATGTTGCATACGGTCAAGACCTTCAATCGCCGTAGTGACCAAGCGATGACTCGCCTCACCTTGGGTGTGTGCGATCAATCCAAAGCCACAGTTATCTTTGGAATCGTTTGGGTGATATAAACTCATATGAATCTCTCCATTTTTATTCGCTCAATTGAGCCATGCATTAGCAATGCAGGCATTGGCTAATAAAAAAATTAAAACGACAAAAACCACGACGATGACGCAACATCAGTCTTGGTAAATATTTTTTATAAAAGCTTCTTACTGTCATGAGAAGCGTTCAATGTTTGTTCAGTATATGTTCGTCACAAAGACTAAACGTTGGCTCTTTCCATTTAAACCATGAACTTATATATAATGCTATGTAGGGTGTTAACAAGTGACGTCAATGTCGTGTTCGGCAACCAGCAGATATTAGAATTTTTATGCAATTTATCTTAGCGGATGCAGTAAAATACTATTTTGTGGCTCATAGATCAAATATTAGTTTGTTTGTCCTCAATAGTAAATAATCTCAATAAAATATTTTATTGTTATATAACAGTGATTTATCATTATTGTAGATATTTTATTACACATTACATCCGAATAAAAAATTACAATTAGCAGAATAGTTATCCTATCGTATTCGATTACATTTTGTTTACAAAATGCATATTTTTGATTATTTACGCTAATTATATGCATAACTATCCTGTTTTGATCACAATGGCGAATGAAAATAATATGTGTCACTAAGATCAATCATTGATATGATTCAGGTATCAAGTCATTACGTGTTGTTATTATGCATTCAGAACATTCAACTAACTCATGGGCATTTCGCTTTTCACGCTTTGTGGAACACCATGGAACCGTCAAGCTCAGTTTATTTTTCGTGCTTGTCACATTGGTATTTACTATTGGCGGGTCGTATATAATACGCCTAAGTTTGGGCACAGAGCCATTATTGGAAGATTTTGTCAGTGCCATCATCCTCACTATGCTTTCTGCTCCGTGGATTTTGTTTTTTTTCAGTGAGTTGGTGAAGCAACTGGAATTATCACGCGTCCACCTCAAAGAAGTCATAGAAGAATTAGAACGTCTGCGTGAAGAAGATGTGTTGTTGAATCGTGAACTTCAGAACAATATTAAGCAACTTAATTTTGAAATTGAACAGCGCAAAGAAGCGCAATTAGAGCGCGAGCGGGTGTTTAAAGAACTCGAAATCGAAATTCGTGATAAATCCGAACAAGAAATCCAAGCGCGACGTTTGTCGACTTTGTTACGTTCGATTATTGATGCATCACCAGATTTGATTTATTTCCGTAATGAAGAAGGGCAGTTTGCGGGCTGTAACCGAGTCGCTGAGGAATTAACTGGGCGCAGCCAAGATGATTTGCTTGGATTGACGCCTCACGAAGTCTATGACGAAGAACTCGCCAATCAAGTCGCGCGATCAGATAGTGAAGTATTAGAAAAAAATATTAGTGTCACCGAGGAGCTATGGTTACGCTTTCCTGACGGTAAGCATCGTTATTTTGAAATGCGTAAAGTGCCATTCTTTGATCATGAAGGGGAGCGTTTAGGATTACTCGCATTTGGTCGAGATATGACTGAGCGGATTAAAGCCGAAAAAGCCGCTGAAAAAGCCAGTAAAGATAAAACCAAATTCATTGCAACCATTAGCCATGAGTTGCGCACACCGCTTAATGGTATTGTCGGTCTTTCTCGCATGTTGCGAGATACACAATTAAACAAAGAGCAGTTTAAATGGATAAGCACAATTTATGCGAGTGCGATCACTCTTGGTAACATCTTTAACGATATCATCGATTTAGATAAGCTTGATCGTGACAAGATTGAACTTTCATTCAAGACATTATCATTAGAGAAATTCACGGATGAACTCAGTAGTGTCATCGAATTACTCGCAGCAGATAAAAGCTTAAAGTTCGTGTCGAAGGTTATAAAACCTATCCCCGAATATGTGCAAGTCGATGGGACTCGATTACGCCAAATCTTGTGGAATATGCTATTTAATGCTGTGAAATTCACGCAAAAAGGACACGTTAGCTTATCGGTATCAGCCACTACACTACCCGATAAGAAAACCGCTAATGTGTGTTTTGAAATTGAAGATACCGGAGTCGGTATCCCGCAAGCGGATATTGATAAGATCTTTGCGATGTATTATCAAGTGGATCATCCGGACCATCAATCCGCAACCGGAACGGGTATTGGCTTAGCGATTTGTAAAGAAATGGTCGATAGAATGAACGGTAATATTGAAGTAGTTTCTGAAGTTGGCAGAGGCACGCGCTTTATTATCACTATTCCATTGAAAATAAGCCAAAAACCTCGTGTTAGAGAAGAACTCAAAGTGAAAGGGCTGAATATCTTGTTAGTCGAAGATATTGAACTTAACGTTATGGTGGCAAAAGCACTTCTAGAAAAACTCGATCAGCATGTCGACGTAGCCATGACCGGTCAAGAAGCGATCGATAAAATCCGCTCCACGACGTACGATCTTATTTTGTTAGACATTCAATTACCGGATATGTCAGGGTTTGATGTCGCTGATACGGTTATTCAAGAAGACCTAGTCATGCAAACACCGATCGTAGCATTGACAGCCAACGTGATTAAAAAACGCGAAGAGTATTTGCAAAACGGAATGGACGATATTATTGCCAAACCGATTAAAAAATCTCGCGTTATCAATGTATTAAATGAGCTATTTGGACACCAAGAAGACGTCTTTGAACCGATTGAAATGTCAGAAGTAGAATCTGAAAATCCACTCAATAAAACAATGGATTTGGACTTTATCCAAACTTTAGTTGATACGATTGGACATGAAATGGTAACAACCAGTTTAGGCGTATTTAAAGATAAGATCCCTGAATACATGGAAAGTTTACATTTGAGTCTCACGGCTAAAGATAAAGATGATGTGTGCTCTCAAGCGCATAAAATCAAAGGTGCAGCGAGTTCGATTGGCCTTACCCGTATTCAAAAAATAGCGAATGAAATACAACAAGGTGACCATCCAACATGGTGGAAAAACGTCCATGAATGGGTTGATCAGTTAGATGCAGCGATCAGTCATGATGTGGTTGTGTTTGAGGATTGGATCAAGCAACAAAGCTTTGTCGATTAAACTAACCAGAGGACATTAGCCACTAATCGAGATAGGTATTTACCCGAGTAAACACCTGCTCAAACCACACTGCAAACTGTTCAGGCTTGGTTTTAAGCCAAGCCTGGATATCATCACTATGACACCACTGTGTCGCCATGACTTCATCTGAGTTTGGGCAAAACTGCTGAATATCTTGCTCTACGAGTAATATATAGTCGTATTCGTGCTCAATGAGCTGATTATCCAAAGCTGCGTGATAAATAAAATGGGTTAAGGTTTGTACCTGAGCGGTTACTGTTATGTTTAGTTCTTCTTGTACGCGGCGCTGACACGCTTGGGGCAGGGTTTCATCTAAGAGTGGATGTGAGCAGCAAGTGTTTGCCCACAGCCCGCCGGAGTGGTACTTGTTCATTGCTCGTTGTTGTAACAGCCATTCATAGCCAGTACGACCATCTTGTGCAGGGCGACAAATTTGCACCGAAAACGCAAGGTGTAAATCGCCATCAATATGCGCCTGTAATTTATCTTTTGTCGCTATTGCTTGACCTTCCTCATCACATAAAACGACATATTGCTTGTTTGTGCCTAACATTATCGTGTTGGCGTCTCGAGTGTGAGTTCACCGACCGTAACTTGAATAGTCAAAAACGCCTCTTGACGTTTAATTTGCAGTAATATTTGTGTGCCTGGAGGCGTTTCTGCAATCATATCTAATGCCGTTGATGCCCCGGATATTGGACGGTTATCAATCGCAAGTAAGACATCATTGACCTGTAAACCGGCTAAATCAGCAGGGCTACCACTGACAATGTTGGCGATAATGATCCCGTCTTGTCCTTGATATTCACTACCGGAAAAACCAAGCTGACCGCGAGTTACCTTGCCGTGGGTAATAATGTCAGACATAACACGACTAGCGAGTTCATAAGGCACGGCAAAGTTGACACCATTTACATCACGCACTCTGCGCTGCGCATCAAAGGTTTTAAAGTTTGCATTAGTAATACCCATTAAATAGCCTTCAGAATCTACCAATGCACCACCTGAATTGCCTTGGTTTAACACGGCATCAGTCTGGATAAAATCAACATAATTAGCTAAACCATTGCGTCCTGTTCTTGAAACTATGCCTTGGGTAATGGTTTGTCCTAAGTTGTATGGATTACCTATAGCCATGACGACATCACCGACACGGGTGCTTGTTTTAGACAGTTGCGGTATAGCATGTAAGTTATCGGCATTGATTTTTAATACGGCTAAATCAGTAAATAAATCATAGCCGACAATTTGCGCTTCAAATAAACGGCTATCTTGCATGGCAACATAAATACTCGACGCATTATTGATAACGTGATGACAAGTTAAGATATACCCATCTTCGGTCATGATAACGCCAGAACCTAAATTGGTGCGTTCACGTGAGGTATTACTGAATAAACTATTGGACTCGATACTGACACTGTAGATGTTGACGACGGAAGGCGCCGAACGTGAAATCGCATCATAATATGATTGACGGTCAGACACTGGCTCGCTTTCAAATAGGCGTTTAAAATCAATACCACTGCCTTGTCTTAGCTCAGGTACGAGTAACAGGATAAGAGATGCGACAATCGCGCCAATAACAATAGAGCGAAAAAAGAACCAAAGAATACGTTGTCCAGGCATAGCGGTAGTCAATATGTGAATCTTATAATTGGCATAGAGTGTACCACAAGGCGCGGGATATAAAAAAGCTGACGAGCACATATTGTATTCGTCAGCTTAGATATATCTCCCTTATGCAAAGGGAGCTATGTTAACGCTAGTTACTGTCTGATCACTTTCTGATCACCAAGTATAACGTGGTGTCACCACGACGAACATTAATTGCCATGACTTCATCTTCACTATTAGCTAATCGCTCAGTGAGTTCTTTGATGTTATTAACACGTTGACGATTGACACCAATTATTACGTCATCTTTGCGTAAACCAAAGCGCAGTGCAGGACTTGCCGCTTCAATATCACTGACGGTCACACCGCGATTACCCGCAATGTCTGTACCATCAGCAAAGGTAGCACCGCTAAAGGCTGGATGGATTTCAGCAGCTGTTTTAACGGTTACACCGGCATCACCTAACGTTACCTGAACCGTCATGGCTTTGCCTTGGCGAATTATCGTTAGTTCTAAATCAGCACCAGCGCCCATACTAGCTACTTTGGCGCGTAATTCAGCGAAACTACCTAAGGTTTTGCCATTTAACGCCGTAATGATGTCACCCGCTTCGATACCGGCTTTTTTAGCCGCAGAATCTGGTGTTACTTCGGCAACAAATGCACCTTTATTCACATCAGAATTGAAGGCTTCAGCCAAACCCGCATCGACATCATTACCGATAATACCTAATAAGCCACGACGCACTTCACCAAACTCACTGATTTGATCGACAAGGTTTTTCATCATATTACTTGGAATAGCAAAGCCAATCCCAACATTCCCTGCATCGCGGCCCGGTGAAAAGATAGCAGCATTGATGCCAACTAACTCGCCTTTAAGATTGACTAACGCACCACCTGAGTTACCGCGATTAATCGCAGCATCCGTTTGGATAAAGTTTTCATACCCACCCATATTGATACCAGTCCGACCTAGTGCGCTAACAATCCCGGATGTTACGGTTTGCGATAGACCAAATGGATTACCAATAGCAATCACGAAGTCACCAACACGGAGTATATCAGAATCGGCTAATGGCATTGCAATGAGGTTTGTCGGCTCGATCTTGAGTAAAGCAATATCTGACTGCTCATCTGAACCGAGTTTTTTACCTGTAAATTCACGACCATCGGTTAAGGTGACTAATATCTCGTCAGCATCTTTAACCACATGAGCATTAGTGACGATATAACCTTTTTTCGCATCAATAATGACACCGGATCCTAAACTACGAAATGGGCGCTCTTGGACTTGCTCACCCTGACCACCAAAAAAGTTACGAAACATTTCAGGCACGCGCTGACGCGATACTTGTGTACCTTCAACATTGATACTGACGACAGCAGGCATGGCCGTTTCTAGCATAGGCGCAAGTGACGGCATAGTGTCAGTATTAGTGGCAGAAAAGAATGGAAAGCCAGCAGCCGTAGTTGCTTGAGCCGGCAGATTGACAAGTAATGTTGCACTGACAACGGTGCAGACAACGGCAACTCGTTTAAAAAATACTTTCATAAATGGTAACGCTCCTGTTCAACTAAAATTAAATAATGCTATTTAACTAAACAGAGTCAGCGAAGGGAATTTTAGTTCCCTGTTATTTGGTTTTATTTTGATTACCGTCAAATAAACCTGAACCAGAATTGGAAAAATCACGTGGTTGCGACTCTGCATTAGACTTATCACGTTTTGCTTTATCTTGCATACGTAAATAAGGCGAAGCATGTTCACCAAAAAAGGTGATTTTAGGCTGTTCGTCTTGTGTTTCGTATGACGTTATAATGTAATCCAACTCAGTAATTTGTGATTGTAGTTGCGCACTTTGCGCGTCAATGGCTTGAATTGACTCTTGCGCAGCGCCGAGTTGATTGCGTAATTGTGCAAGCATCACTTTCTCTTGCTCTGCTTTGGCAGATTGTTGTTGTGTAGGACTATCAGCTGCAAATGACGCTTTAGCAATAACCAAACCGACAACCAAACCAACGATTAAAAGAGCAACGTAAATAATGATATCTTGCATAAATGACAACCAATAAATTAACAATAAATTAACAATAGCAAGTATCTTACGACAGATCTCTGCTACATGAGTATCATTTCATAATAAAGCAAAAACATTGTAAGATATAGGGTAGTTAAATAAATATTCAAGACTTAGGAAAACCGGTGCCGCAAACCAACAACATGACTCCATGGGTGAAATATCAAGCCGATTTACAACAAGTTGGCTTTGCCCATGATCTTGCTCAAGAAAATGCTGTGCGCGAGTTACAGCGGTTATACGATGAACTAACGCAACCCTCTAAAAAACTGACATGGCGGGTTAAGATCCGTTCTAAATTTGGTAAGGGGATGTCCAAACCGTCGATCCAGGGAATTTATTTTTGGGGTGGGGTGGGACGAGGCAAAACCTATTTGGTGGACACGTTTTATGATTGCTTGCCGTTTGAACAAAAAATGCGCATCCACTTTCACCGTTTTATGCATCGTGTGCACAACGAATTAAAAACCTTAAGTGGACAATCAGATCCTCTTAAAATTGTTGCCGAACGTTTAGCTGCAGAGACGCGAGTCATTTGTTTTGATGAGTTTTTTGTCTCCGATATTACCGATGCCATGATCTTGGGTACACTGATGGAGGCGCTATTTGGACATGGTATTGTGTTAGTCGCGACATCGAATATTATCCCTGATGACTTGTATCGCAATGGACTACAACGAGCGCGTTTTTTACCTGCCATTGAGCTGATTAACCAAAATACCCGCATCGTCAATGTTGATAGTGGTGTTGATTATCGTCTGCGGACATTAAAACAAGCTGAAATTTATCACTATCCGTTAGATGCCGACGCATTAGCGAATTTGCATTCGTACTTTACTCAGTTGGCACCTGATGAGGGACGGCACAACACGTCGATTGAAATTGAAAATCGCCAAATTCCTTGCTTGCGTGACGCTGATGGTGTACTCATGATTAGCTTCAGAGCGCTGTGCGATGGACCCCGTTCACAAACAGATTACATGGAGTTAAGTCGTTGCTATCACAGTATTTTAGTTGCAGATGTCGAGCAAATGGGACAGTCGAGTGATGACATTGCCCGACGCTTTATTGCGATGGTTGATGAATTTTATGAGCGTAATGTAAAGTTGATTATGTCGGCTGAAGTGCCGCTGGAAGAATTGTATACCGAAGGGCGCTTGAACTTTGAATTTAGGCGTTGTTTATCGCGTTTACAAGAGATGCAATCACACGATTATTTAGCATCACAACATATTCCGTAGCCGGAACACGACTATTTCGGTTACAATAACCTGATATTGATTTGATAAAAAAGAGAATTCTAATGGGAAGAGCATTTGAAGTCCGTAAAAACGCAATGGCGAAAACGGCAGGCGCAAAAACAAAAGTATATTCTAAATACGGTAAAGAAATTTACGTGATTGCTAAAAGTGGCGGTCCAGATCCTGATACTAACTTGTCACTTAAGCGTCTAATCGAAAAAGCAAAAAAAGACCAAGTGCCAGGTCATGTTATTGATAAAGCAATTGAAAAAGCTACGGGTGGCGCAGGTGAAGATTACTCTCCATCTCGTTATGAAGGCTTTGGACCTGGTAGCTGTATGGTGATTGTTGATTGTCTAACCGATAATGCTAACCGCACGATTACTGATGTACGTAATTGCTTTACCAAGACCAATTCAAAAATTGGTGCGCCTGGTACTGCTGCGCATATGTTTGATCATGCTGCTG
The DNA here is from genome assembly GCA_002292215.1 of Glaciecola sp. UBA983. GTDB lineage: Bacteria > Pseudomonadota > Gammaproteobacteria > Enterobacterales > Alteromonadaceae > Opacimonas. Next base: position 11,198 of record DBBN01000036.1, read on the forward strand.
TGTTTGGTTTTGCCGGTGATGATGAAGATCTGATTTTAGAAACATTGATGGAAGCGGATGTCGATGTGACTGATGTTGAAAGTGATGAAGGCAAAATTACGGTCATTGCACCTAATACCGAGTTCTTCAAAGTCAAAACAGCGTTACTTGATGCATTTCCAGAACTTGATATTGAAATTGAAGAAATTACTTTTTTACCTCAAGTCGATGCGCCAATCACCGAAGAAGATTTACCGATGTTCCAAAAGTTTATGGATATGTTGGAAGATTGTGATGATGTACAAAATGTTTATCACAACGCGGTGTTACCAGAGTAATACTTCATTACATAAGCTGTTGAATAGAATTAAAAAGCCCAAATTAATGCGAGCTGATACGAATTTAAGGATCTGTTTTATACAGATCCTTTTTTATTTAGTTTTTTAATCATATCAATTGGTTACGTGAAAATGCGGGGAGTTTGTTGATCGTGAGTCTTTGTTGAAGTAATTATATTTGTAAAGAAAGGGCTGTAGTCAAAACTAAGTTAGAAATAATTAATGAATCTTCAACAGCCATCCGCGACTGTCGCAAGCCCTTGCTCTGCCATAGGTGCAATGGTTTACAAGGTAAAGACCTTTTGTCATTGCCGTCCCCATTCCTTTCCACCCATTTCTACCAACCGAGACGCGGCTCGTCGAAAGGAAAAGGCGAGATCATTGGCAGACGATAATTGTGCCAGTGACACGCCAATTCGACCCGTCGCCGACCACTCATAATATTCCCCCTCTTTGGTGCGAATCATGGTCGTCGCAAAGGAACTCGAGTTTCCACCTTTCTCACTGACAAACAATTCTTCATCTCCATCAGTGCTTTCGACTTGCGCTTCAAAATCGACAAACAATTCGTCGAGCGGGACTTGTGCCGCCAGCACCAAGCGGGTGCGAGATTCATAACACGCGTCAATGAGGGTCACGAATCGTCGCGCTTCGTTGAGATGATTGGCGTCCAGTTGGGGGACGCGGTCCATGATGAGGACCGGAAATCGGCAGCAAAGGGAAACATAATCGGCCGCCCCAAGCGGTTGGTAGCACAACTCGGAAAAGTCAAACCAGGCGCACCGGTCATTCAATCGGGCGACCTGGACGGTGCGGCCAAAGAGGACGGGAATGATCTCGGCCTCAGTTCCGGATGCAGTGCCACCAAATATTTCTTCCAACTGCGCCTGTATGTTGTTATTAATATTATTATCGCCATTAACATCCTTGTTTGACCAAAAATAGGATTGATCACCCGCTCGATTTTCGAGTCGATAATCCTTGCGGGAATCCTCCATCGAAATAATGTCGGACGTGTGTTTCAATATGTCGATGAATGGCAAAAAGAGGGATCGGTTAATGCCTCCCTCATACAAGGCATCGGGGGATCGATTCGAGGTGGCCACCACCACGACATTCCAATCCAATAATAATAAAAACAGTCGCTTCAAAATCATGGCATCGGCAATGTCTGTCACTTGAAATTCATCGAAACAGAGGAGTTGGGCTTCTTGTGCCAATTGTTGCGCAATGATGGGAATCGCATCACCTCGTGGGTGTTTCTGTTTGTAGACAAAGATTCGATGATGGACGTCTAGCATGAATTCATGAAAGTGGACTCGGCGTTTGGTAATCTTTGGGTGTTTGTGGCTATGGCTGTCATTATTACAGCAAGAATCATCATCAGGAACAGTAACCGACGCGTAAAAGAGATCCATTATAAAGCTCTTGCCGACCCCGACCGGTCCATGAATGTACATGCCTCGCGGTGGTGGACCAAAAGACCACAAATGGAACCTCTTTCGAAGAAAGGACTGGGCGGATGCCAGTGATCGCGCCAGTAATAGTAACAGTGGACTGCTGCTTGTACAGCTGCTCTCTGTAGGATAGTCGGTGCGTACGGGTATTGGTGGGAGCGAGACAAGAGACTTGTGCAGGGCATCGAATTTTGCCGCCAGAGCGACTTGCGCGTCATCTCGTTGCACCTCCCCCGCGTCCACCTTGAGTTCATAAGCCGCTGCCACGGGGCCTGTCGAGAAGCACCGCCGAGCGACGCGATGTGCTGCTATCATTGTCTTCATCGTCATCGTTTTCATTATCATCGTCTTCATCATGGAGCAGATGAGTTTATCAACATGATGGTATGGTACACTAGATTTTTATATTTACGGGAATAAGTATTTATCATCACCCATAAAAAAAGCAGCGAGAGTTGCCTCTTGCTGCTTTTTATGTGCATAACTAGTTGCGAATCATATTCTCTTTACAGGGATAATCAGCGCTTAGTCAATAAAGCTTATAATGGAACTACTTTATTTGCACATGGACCTTTTTGGCCTTGGCCAACTTCGAATTCAACTTCTTGACCGTCGTTTAATGTTGCATAACCGCCGCCAGATTGAATTTCAGAATGGTGAACAAATAAATCTTTGCTGCCGTCTTCTGGAGTGATAAAACCGAAACCTTTTGCGTTATTAAAAAACTTTACTGTACCGTTACTCATGATTAAAAAATTTATTGAACGGCAAATATAAGTCTTTTTCTGGACAATGTGCATAACATTCAACTAATTGTGGCGAAAAACACTGAAGGCCTTCAATATTCATGAAGACAATGATTTATTCTTGATTGCTCCCCATAAGTCTTGAGAATCAATGATAAAATCTAGGATACTTCCC
>DBBN01000050.1 GCA_002292215.1 Glaciecola sp. UBA983
AACCAAGGATCTTCTGTTAATTGTTTTATCCCTAAAGAAATTCTTTGAGTTTCGTCATTAAACTTAATAACCTTAACTTGGACTGATTCTCCCATTTGCAAAGCTTCTGAAGGGTGATTAATTCTTTTCCAAGAAATATCAGTTACATGCAACAAACCATCAACACCACCTAAGTCAACGAATGCACCGTAGTCAGTAAGGTTCTTAACGATACCTTTAACTTCGTGGCCTTCTTCTAAGTTAGCAAGTAGTTCGTCACGTTCAGCACTGCTTTCCGCTTCGATAACTGCACGACGTGAAACAACAACGTTGTTACGCTTGGCATCTAACTTGATAACTTTAAATTCGATTTCTTTACCTTCAAGGTGTGTTGTGTCACGTACTGGACGTACATCAACTAATGAACCAGGTAAGAACGCGCGAACAGTGTTAACTTCAACTGTAAATCCGCCTTTAACCTTGCCATTAATAATACCTTTAATGGTTTCTTTTTCTTCGTAAGCTTTTTCAAGTTCAACCCACGCTTCGTGGCGTTTAGCTTTCTCACGAGAAAGGATCGTTTCACCGAATCCATCTTCTACAGCATCTAATGCAACATCAACAACATCACCAACGGCTACTTCAAGCTCGCCATCGGCATTTTTAAATTGTTCTGCTGGTATAGCACTCTCTGATTTTAGACCTGCGTCAACTAGTACGATATCTTTTTCGATCGATACGATAGTACCGCGAACGATAGCACCAGGACGTGTTTCTAACTGTAGTAAGCTTTCTTCAAATAGTAGAGCAAAATTTTCTGACATATTAATTATCTAAGTCTTCTAAGTAATATCCACATTCCATCCAAGTTATGCGGGGTTATTGTTCAAAGTTCGTTAATCCTTTAACAAACGTAATAAAACTAATGAGGAAGGATTTCCGCATTAGTCAAAATTTGTTGCACCTTTGCAAATACTTCATCTGCATTTAATACAGTTGAATCAAGAACATAAGCATCAGAGGCGGGAACTAAAGGAGCGACAGCTCGATTGGTATCCCGTTCGTCTCGAACTTGAATATCGTTCAAAAGGCGCGCAATGTTAACATCATGCCCCTTATCTTTCAACTGTAGATAGCGTCTTTCGGCGCGTGCCTCGGCAGAAGCCGTTAAGAAAATCTTAACGGGGGCATTAGGAAATACCACAGTACCCATGTCACGACCATCGGCAACTAATCCTGGCAGTTGCGCAAATGCCCGTTGACGACGTAATAATGCTTCTCTAACACGTGTCAATGATGCGACTTGAGAGGCCAGCGCGCCAACATCTTCGGTACGTATAACATCAGTGACATCTTCACCTTCAAGTATAATACGTGTGTGATTTTCTGTAGTAATAAAATTCACATCTAAACTTGACGCTAAAGGAACCACTGACTCTTCATCTTGTATTTCTATGCCATGATGTTGACAAGCCACCGCTAGAACGCGGTAAATAGCACCACTATCTAAAAAGTGCCATTGTAAATAATTAGCAATATGTGCGCTAAGTGTTCCTTTACCTGCCCCACTTGGACCGTCTACGGTAACAATTGGTATAGTATTATTTACGGTATGATTCAAATCCATTACATCCTTAGCTATATTTGAGCGCGATATTATACGCGCTTATATGTTAAATATAAAGGAAGTTTAGCAGTTATCTTTGTAATAACGACATTAATGAGATGTTAACAAACATGTATCAAGCGATAATTAATGGCAAATACTTTTCAATCTCACAAAATAATCAGGAAAGGTTTTAGCCGTACATTTAGGATCATTAATCGTCACCGCAGTGTCCGATAACGCCACTAATGAAAAGCACATCGCGACGCGGTGATCATCATACGTATCAATCTGTGCATGTGTTAAGTGGGCAGGAGGCGTAATTTCAATAAAATCATGTCCCTCTACCACTGTCGCACCTACTTTACGTAACTCTGTTGCCATCGCAAACAAGCGATCTGTTTCTTTCACACGCCAATTATAGATGTTACGAATCGCTGTCGTGCCTTTCGCAAACAAAGCGGTCGTCGCAATGGTCATTGCTGCATCGGGAATATGATTCATGTCCATATCAACGGCGGTCAATGGCGCACCGGTCACGGTAATACTATTAGGGGCATAAGATACGGTTGCCCCCATCGCTTCTAATACTTCAGCAAAGCGAATATCACCCTGCACTGATGCACTACCGACACCAGTTACGGTTACCGACCCACCTTTAATCGCTCCGGCGGCTAAAAAATACGAAGCAGATGACGCATCGCCTTCTACCATGTAAGTTTCAGGGGCTTTATAGGATTGATTACCCTTAACATGAAACACTTGATACTGGTTATGCGTAACGCTTACGCCGAACTTTCTCATGATATCCAGAGTGATATCAATGTACGGTATAGAGACTAATTCGCCTTTAATGTGGATCTCAGAATCACTGGTGAATAAGGGCGCTGCCATCAATATCGCAGTTAAAAATTGCGATGAAACACTGCCATCTACTTCAATATGACCGCCAGTTAAACGCTGACCTTTAATATCTAATGCCGGATAACCGATTTCATCAAGGTAACGAATATCCGCATTGACATCAGCCAATGCTGCCACAAGATCGCCGATTGGGCGCTCTTTCATGCGTGGCTCACCCGTTAAAATCGTATTGATGGGAGATGTCGCTAACACGCCGCATAAAGGACGCATAGCCGTTCCTGCATTACCTAAAAATAAAGGCTCATTCGGTTGTGTGGTAAACACATCCCCTAGCCCTTCAACGACACACACCGTATTGTTTTCAGACAATGTATAATTTACACCTAATGCGCTTAAGGCATTTAGCATGTGGCGGATATCATCACTATCCAATAAATTAGTCACTCGAGTCGTGCCTTTAGCTAACGCAGCGAGTAATAAGGCCCTATTAGAAAGTGACTTAGAGCCAGGTACATTGACCGTGCCTGATACACTTGCAATTGGGTCGAGGGTAAGTTGTTCCATCGTGCTTATCCTTTGGTACGTGCAAATTCTTGCATAAATTCGGTTAACGCCTGCACGCCTTCAATCTGCATTGCATTATAAATACTCGCGCGCATACCACCGACTGAACGGTGACCTTTTAACGCAGCTAAGCCATTGGCTTCTGCCAACGTTAAAAATTCTTTATCTAAAGCTGGATCGGCTAAGGTAAACGGTACGTTCATGATAGAACGATGCGCTAACGCGACGTTGTTATGATAAAAGTCATTGTTATCTACCGTTTGATACAACAATGCGGCTTTAGCTTCATTACGCTGAGAAATAGCACTTAAGCCGCCTTGAGCTTTAAGCCACTTAAACACCAACCCTGATAAGTACCAAGAGTACGTCGGAGGCGTGTTGTACATACTATCGTTATTTGCCGCCAGCGTATAATTTAAAAAGCTTGGCGTAATTGATTGCGCTTGATTTAATAGATCGTCACGCACGATGACCACTGCCAGACCAGATGGACCGATATTTTTTTGAGCACTGGCGTAAATCACGCCATAATCACTCACATTTAACGGACCCGATAATATGGTCGAAGACATATCTGCGACAACGGGAATATTATCTAATTTAGGTGGCTCAAAAATTGCTATACCATCTACGGTTTCATTTGGGCAATAGTGTAAATACGCAGCTTGTTGACGTTGCTCCTCAGTGAGTGCCCATTGCGTTTGGTCTGGTACATAACGCTGACCTGCTGCATTCACGGCATCTTGGGTCACAACATGAGTACGGGTGTACTTGGCAGCTTCATCAACTGCGCCCTTAGACCAAGAACCAGATTGTAGATGTAATGATAAATCATTGGATTGCGCGATATTTAAAGGTACACTGGCAAATTGACCACGGCCACCACCTTGCAAAAATAATACTTTGTAATTATCGGGAACGGCCAACAAATCACGTAAATCTTGTTCAGCTTGGGCTGCGACTTCGATAAACGGTTTACTTCGGTGACTAATTTCCATCACTGAAGAACCTAGATTTTGCCAATTAAGAAATTCTGCTTGTGCTTGTTGCATCACATCAGCGGGTAACATCGCCGGGCCGGCACTAAAATTAAAATGTTGCACGATTTTTCCTACATTCGATTACATAAATTAAAAATAAAAAAGCGATGCAGGCCAATACCTAACATCGCTTCAAAACCTAACTCAAATTAGTAATGCTTACTCGTTAGCATCACTATCGTCATTAGGTTCAGCGTCACTTTCTGGAGCACTTGGCGAAGCAGCATCTGCTGTTACTACTTCAGTACCGGCTTCAGCAGTATCTTCATCGAGAATGATTAGCTCTTCGATTTCATCTATACGCTGCAAACCAACAACATGTTCATCAGCACCAGTACGGATTAAAGTAACACCTTGTGTGTTACGGCCGACTGTAGATACTTCAGCAGCACGTGTACGTACTAATGTACCTTGATCACTGATCAACATAATTTCATCTTCTTCGTTTACCTGAACCGCACCAACCACTCTACCATTTCGTTCTGATACTTTGATTGATACCACACCTTTGGTAGCACGAGACTTAGCAGGATATTCTGTAATGCCAGTACGTTTACCATAGCCGTTTTCAGTGGCAGTCAGTACAGCACCGTCACCACGCGGAACGATTAATGAAACAACACGTTGTTCTTCTTCTAAGCGAATACCACGAACACCTGTTGCCGTTCGGCCCATAGGACGAACTTGCTCTTCGTGGAAACGCACAACTTTACCTGCGTCCGAGAACAACATAATTTCGCTATCACCATCGGTTAAATCAACACCGATAAGTTCATTACCGTCAGTTAAGTTGACCGCAATGATACCGTTGGCACGTGGACGAGAGTACTGAGTTAACTCAGTTTTCTTAACTGTACCATTGGTTGTCGCCATAAATACATATTTACCTTCAACAAACTCTTGGATTGGTAATATCGCAGTAATACGCTCACCCTCTTCAAGCGGTAAGATGTTTAAGATTGGACGACCACGCGCATTACGACTTGCTAGTGGTAATTGATACACTTTCAACCAATATAAACGTCCACGAGTAGAGAAGCACAATATGTGATCATGAGTGTTTGCGACTAGTAATTTTTCAATAAAATCTTCGTTCTTCATTTTCGTCGCTGACTTGCCTTTACCGCCTCGGCGTTGAGCTTCGTAGTCAGACAACTTTTGATACTTCACATAGCCTTCACGAGATAATGTGACAACAACATCTTCACGTTCAATTAAGTCTTCAATATCAATGTCATGTGATGCAGCAGTGATTTCTGTACGACGCTCATCACCAAATTCAGCTTGAACTGCTTCTAATTCTTCACGAATCACTTCCATCAAACGCTCTGAACTACCTAGGATCTTAAGTAATTCAGCAATAACATCTAATAACTCTTTATATTCAGCAAGGATCTTGTCATGCTCTAGACCGGTTAATTTGTGTAAACGCAAATCAAGGATTGCTTGAGCTTGTTGTTCAGTCAAATAATATTGACCATCACGAATACCATACTCAGGCTCTAACCAATCAGGACGCGCAGCATCATTACCCGCACGCTCTAACATTTGCGATACATCGCCTAATGCCCAACCTGAGGCCGTTAACTTTAATTTCGCTTCAGCAGGACTATTTGACGCTTTAATCAACTCGATAACCAAATCAATATTGGCTAACGCAATGGCTAAACCTTCCAACAAATGCGCGCGATCACGGGCTTTTTTCAACTCATAAACCGTACGTCGAGTAACCACTTCACGGCGATGTAAGATAAAGCATTCAAGCATGTCTTTTAGATTAAAGACTTTTGGCTGGTTATTATCTAACGCAACCATATTAATACCGAACACCGTTTGTAACTGTGTTTGGGTATATAAATGATTAAGTAATACTTCTGCTGATTCATTGCGTTTAACTTCAACTACGATGCGCATGCCGTCTTTATCAGACTCATCTCGCAATGCAGAGATACCTTCTATACGCTTTTCTTTAACTAAATCTGCGATTTTTTCAATCAGGCGTGCTTTATTAACTTGATACGGGATCTCATTAACAATGATAGTTTCTTTGCCATTATCTTCAGTTTCAATAATCGCACGGGCACGCATGTAGATTTTGCCACGACCGGTACGGTACGCTTCTTCAATACCTTTACGACCGCTGATCATTGCCGCTGTTGGGAAATCAGGACCGGGGATATGCTCGATTAATTCTTCAATCGAACAATCAGGGTTCTCAATTAATGCGATACAACCATTGATTACTTCAACTAAGTTGTGTGGTGGAATGTTTGTCGCCATACCAACTGCGATACCAGAAGAACCATTCACTAATAAGTTAGGCACTCGAGTTGGCATCACTTCAGGGATATGTTCAGTACCGTCGTAATTAGGTACAAAATTAACGGTTTCTTTATCTAAATCAGCAAGCAGTTCATGTGCGATCTTAGACATACGCACTTCGGTGTAACGCATTGCCGCAGCGGAGTCGCCATCGACGGAACCAAAGTTACCCTGACCATCAACCAACATGTAACGCAATGAAAAAGGTTGCGCCATACGTACAATAGTGTCGTATACCGCTGTATCACCGTGTGGGTGATATTTACCAATAACATCTCCTACTACACGAGCAGATTTTTTGTATGGTTTATTAAAATCATTTTTCAATTCATTCATAGCAAACAATACGCGGCGGTGAACAGGTTTTAAACCATCACGAACATCCGGTAACGCTCGACCTACGATAACGCTCATCGCGTAATCAAGGTATGAATTCTTAAGCTCTTCTTCGATATTAATCGGTAAAATTTCTTTGGCGCGATCAGTCATAAACTGCCGATTCCCCTATATTGGTTATTAAGGATTATTCTCATCACATACTGTTAACGGAAAATCTCTCTTTTTATTATGGGTAACTTTTCTATTATTAATAATAATACTCCCGCGATTGTAACATCAAGATAAGATAATATGTAGTAAATGTGTGTTTACCCGCTTTATCCGTTGAAAATTTAATCAATTGACTAAAATCGATAGTTTCGACGTATAATGCTAGACTCACAATATGCATTAATTACAATTTTACAGGTATCGTCAATGAATGTTGATCAACTAGAAATAGATAAATTTAGCGCCATCGCTAGCCGTTGGTGGGATGAGAATGGTGAGTTTAAACCTCTACACCAAATTAACCCTTTGCGTGTTGATTACATTATTAGTGGAATATTGGGTAAAGCACGTCCTACTGATGGATTCGCAAAGAACGCGTTAGCTGGACTTAACATATTAGATGTGGGTTGTGGTGGCGGTATATTAGCTGAAGCTTTAGTCAAACATGGAGCGAAGGTAACCGGTATCGATCTTGCCGAAGAATCACTCACCGTTGCTCGCTTACACGGTCTCGAAAATGGCATAAAAGTCGATTATCAATTAATTAGCGCTGAAGATTTTGCCGCCGCGCACCCACAGAAATTTGATGTCGTGACGTGTTTAGAAATGCTTGAGCATGTGCCCGACCCTTCAGCAATCGTTGCCGCCGTTGCACAACTGGCCAAACCCGATGCACCGGTGTTTTTTTCGACCTTAAACCGTAATCCCAAAGCCTATTTAATGGCCATTATTGGCGCTGAATATGTGCTCAATCTAGTCCCTAAAGGAACCCATGATTTTAGTAAGTTTATTAAGCCCAGTGAATTGATGCGCATGATAGATAAAACCGATTTAACAATACTTAGTACAACGGGTTTGCATTTTAACCCATTGACTAATGACTATTATTTATCCAACAAAAATATCGACGTGAATTACATTGTACAATGTCGATTACAAGACAAAAAATAACTCTTATATTTGACCTATTTTCTAATTGACAAAATCCCAAGTACTTCTGAGGCAACACCATATATAGTGTTGCCAATATTCAATTATTTCTATATATCGTGTTCATATAACCACATCATAAAATAGAATAAAAAATACTGAATATCTTTTTTGCTGAGCCGATATACAACAATTCCAGTAAAGTACCGTTTTTACTGGCTTTGCGAATATCAAGCATTTCTCGCGAACATTTTTTAACCACCAAAACACATCATCTAGTGGTTGCAATACACTTCAAACCACATTATCTTGTGTCTTCTTGTTGTAAGCAAGATGTTAGTTAACACGGACTGATACAGTTAACTCTTTGCACATAATTATTAAAAACGGCATTTATCATGAATAAACAATTATCTGTTACTAAACGCGATGGCGAAAAAGAACCTATTAATCTCGACAAAATCCATAAAGTCATTACTTGGGCAGCAAAAGACCTTAATAACGTCTCAGTTTCACAAGTTGAGATCAAGGCTCACATCCAATTCTTTGATGGTATTAGTACCGAAGTTATTCATGAAACATTGATCAAGTCTGCGGCAGATTTAATCTCTACTGAGTCACCCGACTATCAGTATTTAGCTGCTCGTCTAGCTATTTTCCACCTACGCAAAAAAGCCTACGGACAGTTTGAGCCCCCTGCACTATTTGATCACGTCAAATCGATGGTCGAGCGCGGTAAATACGATGAGCATTTATTAGCGGATTATACTAATGCCGAATTTGCAGAAATGGACAGCTACTTAGATCATTGGCGTGACATGAACTTCTCCTATGCCGCCGTAAAGCAGTTAGAAGGGAAATACCTAGTTCAAAACCGTGTTAGTGGTGACATTTACGAAAGTGCACAGTTTTTATATATTTTAGTTGCGGCGTGTCTATTCGCTAACTATCCAAAAGAAACGCGTCTTGATTACATCAAGCGCTTTTATGACGCCACCTCATTATTCAAAATTTCCCTACCTACGCCAATTATGGCGGGCGTAAGAACCCCTACTCGTCAATTTAGCTCATGTGTATTAATTGAAGCTGGCGATAGTTTAGATTCAATCAATGCAACTTCATCTGCAATTGTAAAATACGTATCACAACGTGCTGGTATTGGTGTCAATGCCGGTCGTATTCGAGCCCTTGGCAGTGAGATCCGTGGTGGTGAAGCATTCCACACTGGTTGTATCCCGTTTTATAAGCACTTTCAAACGGCCGTTAAAAGCTGTTCGCAAGGCGGTGTTCGTGGCGGCGCGGCGACCTTGTTTTATCCGTTATGGCATTTAGAAGTCGAATCGCTATTGGTGTTAAAGAACAACCGTGGTGTGGAAGAAAACCGCGTACGTCATTTAGATTACGGTGTGCAGTTTAATAAACTAATGTATACCCGTTTGATCAAAAACCAAAACATTACCCTCTTCAGTCCTTCAGATGTGCCAGGGATGTATGACGCATTCTTCGCTGATCAAGATAAGTTTGAAGAGCTGTACGTTAAATACGAAAATGATCCGAGCATTCGCAAAAAATCGATTAAAGCGATGGAGCTGTTTAGTTTATTCATGCAAGAGCGCGCAAGCACCGGGCGTATTTATCTGCAAAACGTCGATCACTGTAATACTCATAGTCCATTTGATCCTAAAGTTGCACCGGTACGCCAATCTAACTTATGTTTAGAGATTGCGCTTCCGACTAAGCCTCTACAACACATTAACGACCCTGAAGGCGAAATTGCTTTATGTACCTTATCAGCCTTTAATCTCGGCGCAATTAAATCGCTGGATGAGTTAGAAGAACTGGCAGAGCTTGCTGTACGCGCACTGGATAGTTTATTAGATTATCAAGACTACCCTGTTCCGGCTGCATACAATGCCTCCATGGGTCGACGTACGCTAGGTATAGGCGTGATTAACTTTGCCTATTACCTAGCTAAAAATGGTGTGAAGTATTCAGATCACAGTGCGAATAATTTGATCCACCGTACCTTTGAAGCCATTCAATTTTATTTGATGAAAGCATCGAACGAACTGGCCAAAGAAAGAGGTGCATGTTCTAAGTTCAATGAGACCACTTACTCCAAAGGTATCATGCCAATTGATACCTATAAAAAAGACGTCGACGCGATTTGTAATGAACCCCTACATTTAGATTGGGATGGTTTACGCGAAAGTATTGTCAAATATGGTCTACGTAACTCAACGTTATCTGCTTTGATGCCTTCTGAGACCTCATCACAGATTTCTAACGCTACCAATGGTATCGAGCCACCACGTGGACATATCAGCATAAAATCAAGTAAAGACGGTGTGTTGAAACAGGTTGTTCCTGATTATGAAAATTTAAAAGACAAGTATGAGTTGTTATGGGATATCCCTTCAAACGATGGCTACTTACAGTTATGTGCAATTATGCAAAAATTTGTAGACCAAACTATTTCGGCGAATACCAGTTATAACCCAAGTCAATACGAAGGTAATAAAGTCCCAATGAAATTATTGATCAAAGACTTGTTAACGACGTATAAATTGGGTATCAAAACATTGTATTACCACAACACCCGTGATGGTGCTGGTGAATCCAGTGATTTAGATGCAGCAACGATTGCCAAACAAAACACTCAAGCCCAAGTGGTTATTGAGGCAGAAGACGATGACTGTGCTGGCGGCGCGTGTAAAATTTAACACGCACGCATGCTTCAACGACAACCATAAATAGAAGTGTAAAACACATGAAATATACGACCTTTAATCAACAAAACACAGATGTGATGGCCGAACCTATGTTTT
>DBBN01000090.1 GCA_002292215.1 Glaciecola sp. UBA983
CCAAACAAGCATCAGGTGATGAGGGTTTGGCTAGTTCAAATTCTGTTTTTTCTCCTAACAAGCTGATTTCATTAATGTCCGACAAAGTTGAAATCGATTCTGCCAAACTATTACAATCTCAGTTTACCTTCATGGAAAAGCAGTCTGCCTTATGGCAACAAGCTAGCATGGCTATGATGGGAGAGGCGTCGCAAAATATTATAGATGAGCAGCACTCTGATCGCCGTTTTAGTCATGATGAATGGCAAGCCAATCCAGTCTACAGCTATGTAAAGCAAGCCTATTTGTTGAACTCACAAATGCTTGAAAACATTGTTGATGCGATGGACTTTAAAGACTCTAAAACCGCAGAGCAAATTAAATTTTATACCCGACAATATATCAACTCAGTATCGCCTACTAACTATGTCTTAACCAATCCTGAAGTGTGTGAAGATATTTTAAAATCCAAAGGCGAAAGCATTCTTAAAGGCATGCAGAACTTCATGGAAGATTTTGAAAAAAGCCCTATCGAAGCGTTCAAAATCACCCAAACTGATCATGACGCATTTACTGTCGGTGAAAATCTAGCGATGACACCCGGTGAAGTCGTCTTCAAAAACGAACTCATTGAGTTAATTCATTATAATCCCACTGTGGCAAAAACCAACGAACTGCCTTTATTGTTTGTTCCCCCGTTCATCAACAAATTTTACGTATTGGATCTAGATGAAAGAAAATCGGCTATCAAAGCCTTATTAGATGCGGGTAATGATCTATTCGTCATTTCGTGGATTAATCCTGAAGCCGATTTAGCGGCCAATGACTTCACTGACTATATGAAAAAAGGTCCCATCGCTGCGCTTGATGCCGTGTGTGAAATCACTAAAGCAAAGCAAGTTAATTTAACTGGATTCTGTGTGGGCGGGACATTAAGCTCCGTCACCACGGCTTATTTACGTGCGCAAGGCGATACACGTATTGCATCGTTAACCCTACTGACCACCTTACTAGATTTTTCTGAGCCCGGTGAAATTGCTAACTATCTATCTGAAGAAATGTTACCTGTGATTGAAAATAACGCAGACATGAAAGGCATTTTTGATGGTCGAATTTTAGCGCTTTCATTTAGTTTACTTAGAGAAAATAGTTTGTTCTGGTCATTCTTTATTAAAAACTATTTACAGGGCAAAGATCCTGCACCATTTGATATTTTATATTGGAATTCTGATTCGACCAATATCCCTGCTGCATGTTTTAAAGATTACTTGCGCAACACATATTGGGATAATAAATTAAAAGATCCGAATGCTTGGGTCATTGATGGGGTGGGCATAGACCTAGCTAACATCGATGTGCCTGTGTATGTCCTTGCTACGATGGCTGATCATATCGTGTTGTGGCAATCTGCATACTCAGGATTGCAATATATTTCAGGTGAAAAACGTTTCGTACTAGCAGGCTCCGGCCATCTAGCGGGCGTTATCAACCCTATCAAAGGTGGCAAATACCCTCATTGGCTCAATGATAACCTTCCTAACGACGCAGAAGAATGGTTTAGCGGCGCTACCGAACACCCCGGATCGTGGTGGACGGATTGGCATTCGTGGCTTAACCAAAAATCGAGCAAACGAACCAAGGCTCTCGTGCCTGGGGCACATAAAAACTTTCCGGTGCTTTATCCTGCGCCAGGTGAGTATGTGTTAAAACGTTTGTAGACGGCGTCGGCTAGGAAGTAGCTTTCACGACTTCCTGCCCTGTCACTTAAACGACACTGTCAACAGCCTTAATTGAGTTAAGGTTTGCTCACGCCTATTTTTTAGTTAACTAGTATGAGGTAATGATGACAACGATTGCTTTTCCAAAAGAGACCAAACCAGGCGAACAGCGCTGCGCCTTGCTGCCAAGTAATCTCAAAGCATACGGGCTTTTAGGCCTAGATATCGCCGTTGAGAGTGGGATCGGCATTGATATATTTATTTCCGATGAGGCCTATGAAGCAGCAGGGGCGAAAGTCTTATCACGCGCCGAAACACTGGCTGCGGGTGATATTGTGGTGAGTGTTAATAAGCTCGAATTAACCGATATTACGCACTGTCAAAAAGAGGCGGTATTAATCAGTTTTCTTGACCCATTTAACGAAGCTTCATATTTGACTACGTTATCCGAGTCAGGCCAAACCAGTATTAGTGTAGAAATGATCCCCCGCTCCAGTCGTTGCCAAAAAATGGATGCGCTCAGCTCTCAAGCCAGTCTAGCGGGGTATGCCATGGTCGGGATCGGAATGCATCAATTACAAACCATCCTGCCAATGATGATGACCCCTGCAGGGACGATTAAAGCCGCCAAAGTATTTGTGATTGGTGCTGGTGTTGCAGGATTACAAGCCATTGCGACAGCAAAACGTCTCGGTGCTGCCGTAACCGCTTTTGATACCAGAGTAGTCGTCGCTGAACAAGTCCGTTCTCTTGGCGGAAAATTTCTAGATATCGATTTAGGGCAGACGGAACAAACCGCACAAGGCTATGCCACTGAATTAACGCCAGAACAAATGGCGATCCAGCAAGCGGCTCAAGAAGCCTGTATTGCAGATTCCGATATTGTCATTACCACCGCGCAATTATTTGGTCGCAAGCCACCGCGTTTAATTAGTGCTAAGACGGTTGGCAAAATGAAACCAGGTAGCGTGATTGTCGATATGGCAGCTGAGTCAGGCGGTAATGTTGAAGGAACCGTTGCAGGCAAGACAGTATTAAATCAAAACGTCTACCTCGTCGGTAATGGTAATTGGCCATGTTTTGTTGCCAAAGACGCTAGTCAAATGTATGCCAATAATATGTTTAACTTGATTGCTGAGTTTTGTGACAAAGAAACCAAGACATTTACACTCGATATGGAAGATGACATTTTACAAAGCTGTGTGATCACACATGGCGGCAGCATTATTAATCCCGTAATTCGTAAGCACTTAAATCTGACTTCGGAGGCCAGCGCATGATCGCTATATATTTATTATTTATTTTAATGTTAGCCATTTTTGTCGGCTTTGAGCTGATCCAAAAGGTCCCTGCAACTTTGCATACTCCGTTAATGTCAGGGGCAAATGCGATTTCGGGGATCACTGTGTTAGCCGCTATCGTGCTCGCAGGCGGTGAGTCGGGGGAAGCGGCAACGGTATTGGGTATTATTGGGGTGTTCTTTGCGACAATTAACGTCGTGGGTGGCTATTTAGTGACAGACCGCATGCTTGCCATGTTTAAAAAGAAGTAAGGGGACAAGATTGTGGATACCACTATTTTTATTAATATCATATATGTTATTTCAGCTGCGTTATTTATTTATGGACTAAAATTACTCGGCCACCCAAGTACCGCACGCAAAGGCAATCGGCTTTCAGCCATAGCCATGTTAATAGCGATTATTGTGACATTACTTGACCAGCATATCGTGTCATACAGCTGGATTATCATTAGTGTGTTGGCCGGTTCTGCGGTCGGCGTCTATGTGTCGAAAAAAGTCGAAATGACAGGGATGCCAGAACTGGTCTCATTATTTAATGGCGTGGGCGGGTTAGCTAGTGCCGCGGTTGCTATTGCTGCGATGGTAGGCTCTGATTTAACCTCAGGTCTGGCAACCATTAGTGTGATTGCGTTGATTATTGGTGCGGTGACCTTTTCGGGGTCATTGATCGCATGGGGAAAACTATCTGAGCGCATCTCAGGCAAGCCCATTGTATTTAACCAACAAGCTATTGCCAACTACGCATTAATTGGTGTGACAATACTATTTAGTGCTTTATACGTCATTTACCCCTCATCGACGCTGTTTATTTGTGCTGTCATTGCCTTGGCATTAGCCATCGGCGTGATGGTAGTACTACCCATTGGTGGCGCAGATATGCCAGTCGTCATCTCGTTATTAAATAGTTATTCTGGTTTAGCCGCTTGTGCTGCCGGTTTTGCATTAGAAAATAACTTGTTGATTGTAGCAGGTGCATTAGTCGGTGCGAGTGGTATTATCTTAACCAATATCATGTGTAAAGCGATGAACCGTTCATTAGTCAATGTCCTCACGAGTGGCTTTCAAGAAGTGGTTAGCATGGATATTGTGGTCGAAGGTGAAATCAAACCTATCAGTGCCGACGATGCGTTTTATGTGTTAGAGGCTGCACAATCTATTTTGGTCATTCCTGGTTATGGAATGGCTGTGGCACAAGCCCAACATGCAATGAAAGAACTGCAAGAATTACTTGAAAGTAATGATGCTGAAGTCGTCTATGGGATCCACCCCGTTGCGGGTCGTATGCCCGGTCATATGAATGTGTTATTGGCTGAGGCTGATGTATCGTATGATTTATTATTAGAAATGGACGAAGTGAATCAACGTATGGAAAACTTTGATGTTGCAATTGTTATCGGTGCCAACGATGTGGTGAACCCTGCAGCGCGTGAATTAAAAGGCAGTCCGATTTACGGCATGCCAGTCATTAATGCTGATTTAGCCAAAAACGTGTTTGTGATCAAGCGCAGTATGTCGTCAGGCTTTGCTGGTGTTGATAATCCGTTGTTCTTTAAAGATAACACCCGCATGATCTTTGGTGATGCCAAAGAAGTGTTGAATAACATTGTGCGCCAATTTGCTGATTAAGGTCGCATCTAGCCCCTGCTCTACGTTGTTTATTACAGCCATACGCAAGTGTTGCCGATAATAGATAAATACACTAGAGCAGGTTGCTAGGAACTCTAAACTTCTATACAGTGGCTGCTGTACCAAACATTTGGTTTCATTTTAAGGGCAATTTATTCGTGGTCACTATTAAGAAGTACCCCAATCGTCGTTTGTACGATACCTCACAAAGTAAATATATCAATCTTGACCACATTAAAACCTTAATCAATGCACGTACTGAATTTGAAATTGTCGACTCCAAGACAAGCGATGTGATCACAAAATCCATCTTGCTACAAATTATTAGTGAATCAGAAACCAACCAATCCCAATCATTACTAACTGATAAATTACTGCAACAACTTATCCGTTTCTATGATTCAGATATGCAGCCTTATGTAAGGCAATATTTGGAACAATCCTTAGTGCAATTTATCGAGCAACAAGACAAAGTACAAAGCCTAGTTAAAAATATGGTAGATACCTCGCCGGTCGGTATTTTTACTAAGATGATGGAAACCAACATGCAAGCTTGGAATCCCAGCAAAGAAAAGAAATAACAGCCTTAACTTTGCGATAAAGCAGCAAATAAATTAATAAAATTCCGCTTAGTTATACCCAAATACATACTCGGATTAATGACACAGGTCACGCTATGAATAATCGGGATCACAATAGGGATTTGACATAACGTGCCATCAGCCAACTCTTTGGCAAATACATAATCAGGTCCAATACTAAAAAATCCTGAATCAACCACCATTTCAATTAAAAATCTATAATCTGAGCAAATAATGCTGCGCGTCAATTGGTCAATATCGATAGTCAACTCTTCGCGTAAACGCTTGCGATAAAGATCATTCATCATCGGTATTGCAGCTGGGTAGTTAAACAATTCTTGCAGGGTTTCGCATCTTATCATCTCCGTTTGAGTGCGGGCACAAACGGCAATGATAGGATATTGATGGTCTCCAAATTGTTGCAACCCTAAAGCGCTAATTTGAGTCGTATCTTGACAGATAGCAATGTCAATCTTGCCATGTGCCAACAAATGCAATATCGCTTCCATATCATTATGAATAATTTCAATATTTACATTTGGATATACCGTTAAATATTGTTTAATTACCGTCAATAATTGTGTTTTATATGTTACCGGGCCCAGACCAACAACTAATCGGCCTGTTTTTCCACCAGCTAACTGAAGGACTTCATTATTAATCACATCCATTTGGCGAAGCAAAGGTGATGCCTGCTGTGCAATGTAAATAGCTAAATTGGTAGGTTTAGAATGCCCTTTACCACGCTCAAACAATTGCCCACTAATTTTCTTTTCAATCCTTTCAATCCTCGCGCTTAATGTCGGTTGCGTTATGCCTAATTCCTTGGCTGCACGAACAAAACTTCCATGAGAACAAATAGCATTTATATAGTCTACATCTTGCAAATTCATAAAAGGTATAGCTTTTGACTATGATAGTTAACTACAATTTAACATTTTGTTAATACATGTCAAGGAGTACAATACCTTCAATTCTTTGGGAGAAGTATTATATGTCTATAAAAACTCTAATAAAATTAAGTCCGTTATATTTAATGGGTGCGTTTACTTACGCACAGGATATCACCCCTGCCACTAACACAGACGCTGGTGCAAAAGATGTTGAAGTGATTATGGTCACAGCCACTCGTCGTTCTGAAAATATTCAAGACGTGCCAATTTCAATGACACAAATGTCAGGTGATTTTTTAGAACGCTCTGGTCTTAAAAATATTGATGATGTCGCTACGATGGTACCGAATTTTTTGATTGGTAAAAGTAGCCAATCAAACAATGTCCGAATGACTATCCGTGGTGTCGGCTCTGTGGGTAACGCTGCAATTGAAAGTAGTGTTGGTGTGTTCATCGATGGCGTGTATTACGCTCGCCCTGGTAGTGTAATTGGTAACTTAGTTGCCCTAGAATCAATCGAAGTATTGCGCGGTCCACAAGGTACACTATTTGGTCGTAACACACCAATGGGCGCATTAAATATCAATACCTTGGATCCGACCAATGATCCTATGGCCAAAGTTAGTTTTGGGGTAGGCGATTATGGTGCCATCACCGGCACGGGTGTGTTTAGTGGTGCATTAACCGATACCGTTTCAGGATTAATCTCGGTTAATTATTCGACGCGTGATGGTTACGGTTTTAATGAGTATGATGACACAGAAATCGGTGATCGGACTGAAACGGGTGTTCGTGGTAAATTAAATTTCGACCTATCGGATAAGTTGAATGTATTAATTTCTGCTGATACCAACTCTACTGAACATACTGGCGAAGTAGTTGAAATTTTAGAAAACAGCAACACACCGGTCTTTCAAGGCACAACAGCCGCACTATTAGGGACTGCTGCAAATACCGGTAATAGTTACGATGGCATCGTCAATCAATATAATGATGATGAAGTTGAAGATTCGCAATGGGGTGTATCAGCTGAAATCACCTATAAAATGGGTGATTATGAATTAAAGTCCATCACTGCCTTACGTGAATGGGATAATGATTATCTTAACGAAGGGGCGTTACGTTTACCTGCTAATTTATTATCACGTAATACATTTACAACAAATACCTCAACATCACAAGAATTACAGATATTATCACCAGAAGATGATACGTTTGAATATGTCGCAGGGTTGTATTTTTATTCAGAAGATTATGACATTGACCAAAACTTTGACACAGGTACTGCCTATTGCAGTCCCGTTGCTTTTGCGGTTATCCGTGGTCAATTAATTGCTGGTGGAATGGATCCTGCAACAGCGACGGCTACGGCTCAAGGCCAAGCAGCAGCCTGTGGAAGCTTTCCACAAGATGCAGGGACAGCTTCAGTTTTTAATCAAGAATTATCCAGTACCGCTGTATTTTTCCAAGGCACTTACCATGTTAATCCTAAGTTAGATGCGACATTTGGTATTCGTTATTCATCTGATGAGAAAACGGGTTATTTTGAAGAAGTGCTTGCTAATCCATTCTTAGGTTTAGTTCGTGCCGCTGAAAGCATCGATATGGCATTTGAAGATGATAAAGTCACGTATTTAGCCAATTTAAGATATAAGATGTCTGATGACACGATGGTCTTTGCTAATGTATCAACTGGCTTTAAATCAGGTGGATTTAACTCTCAAGGTGGTGGTACCGCCTTACTAGAACGTCGTGTCTTTGGCAGTGAAACAACCACTAACTATGAACTTGGACTAAAAGGCAATTACATGGAAGGGAATTTCTCGACCAATGTGACATTATATCGTACCGATATTGCTGACTTCCAAGACCGTTCATTCGATGGCTTATCGTTTATTACGTCAAATGCAGGTGAACTTCGTCAACAAGGTTTGGAAGTTGATTTCAAAGCCACACCGACTGACAATCTTGCTATTTATGGTGGGTATAGCTACCTTGATTCAGCATTCTTAAGCTATCCAGGTGGATCACCTTTACCTGGTAACACTGGAGTGCAAGATCTAACTGGTCGTCCAAACCATCGTTCACCTAAGCACCAAGGTAACTTAACCTTTGACTATTCAGTTGAAATGGATGGCAAATATACGCTATTTGTTCGTCCTTCGTTGAGCTACATGGGTGAACATTATCAAGGTGGTGATACCAACTTAAATACACAAACAATCCAAGCTGGTTATTCTATTATCAATCTATCTACCGGTATCGAAAACTATGATGCAGGCTGGAGAGTCGAAGCCTATGTGAATAACTTAGCGGATAAAGAGTATTGCACAGGTATGTTTGACCAGCCCCTGGGCTCACAACTTGGTGCGATCAATGCCGCTAATAACACCGTTGTGTTACGTTGTGTTGTGGGTAACCCCAGAACGGCGGGCGTTCGCTTTAGCTACACTTACTAAGTCAATAGCTACGTCTTTACAAAAATAATTAACGGGTACTTGAACAGTTACCCGTTTTTTCTTTTCTGGTAACCTTAACTATTATGTTAATTCTATTAATGTAAACTAAGCGTGATATTTTATGTCCTTGATTAAAGAACCGTTGATTCATTTTTTAGCCATTGGTGGCTTTATTTTTATGCTCTATGCCGGATTGCAAAGTGATACCAGTGACAATATCATTCATGTTGATAAGGGGACCGTCCAATATCTGCAAACCAATTATCAAAAAATATGGAATATCGCGCCTAGCAAAGCAGAACTTGAGGCATTAATCTCAGAATATGCATTAGATGAAATTTATTATCGTCAAGCTAAAGCCCTCGGCATTGATCAACAAGATCCATTGATCCGAAAGCGATTGCGCCAAAAAATGGAATTTATCAGCGAATCAATACGTGCCACTACTCCACCCTCCGATGAAGCATTGAATGCATTTTATCGTGATTATGCTGACCGATATCAAATACCACTAGAAGTGAGTTTTCAGCAACAATTTTTTAATGCTAGTTATACCCGACAAGAACTAGAGCAAGCCATTGCTAGCGACCAATTCCCTCCCAATGATCCTAACTTATTCAACCCTGAATATACCGCAATGAACATCGTTGAAATCAATAAATTATTTGGTCAAGCATTTGGCTCCGAATTATTAGCGGCAGATTTGGCTGCTTCGATGCATATAATTCAATCTGGGCTTGGCTGGCATATTGTTACGCAACTGACTCGAACTGAAGCAACATCCCCTACTTATACAGAGGTTAAAACGCAAGTATTACGAGATTGGCAATATGCACAGCAAGCCGAATTTCGAGCCACTATGAATACAGCGTTATTGGCTGATTATCAGATTATTGTGGAGCCTGTGCAATGAGGTGGGGGCATTATTTTCAACCCACCTTTAGACTCCTTGTACTCTTGCTCGGATTAAGTGTATGCCATGTCAGCTTGGCTGATGAATTACGCCCTGCTTTTTTACAGCTGACACAAATCTCAGCAGATACCATTAAAGTAGATTGGAAAGTCCCAACCAAAGGGGAGCGCAGAATGGCATTAGGGGTCAGCTTTAATAATGCAACCCCACTTGGATCTCAGCCTTTTCTTACTATTTTAGCTGGATCAACTTTGTCTTCATGGCAGATCCAACGTCCACAAGGTTTACTCGGATTAACCACCCAAATTGATAATTTGGTCAATACCAATGCAGAAGTATTGATGCGTGTAGAATTTTTGGATGGACAAAGCATTAGTCATCGCTTTGATCCAACCGATGCACAATTTACGATCCCCAATACAATGACAAATATTGACTCGACATTGACTTATTTTACCTTAGGTGTAGAGCATATTTTAATTGGTTGGGATCATTTGTTATTTGTATTGGGGCTATTTTTAATCGTCGCCAATACCAAACAATTGCTACTAACTATCACCAGTTTCACCTTAGCTCACAGCATTACTCTAGCGCTATCAATTTTTGACATTGTGCGCATTCCTATCAGACCAGTTGAAGCGGTAATTGCATTGAGTATTGTATTTTTGGCGAGTGAAATCGTCAAACACAGTCCCCAAATGCCCAGTTTAAGTTATCGTCAACCATACATTGTGGCCTGGTTATTTGGGCTACTACATGGATTGGGCTTTGCTTCTGTACTGAATGAAATTGGGTTACCACAAACAGATAAAATTTCAGCTCTTGTGTTATTTAATTTAGGTGTGGAGGCAGGCCAGATCTTATTTATTGGTGTCTTAATCGGGATCTTTTATGTTCTCAAGCGTTTGCTAGCGCATCAGCTTCAACAGATGATACATGTTTTCGCTTATGCTATGGGTAGTATGGCATCGTTTTGGTTAATCCAACGCCTACTATCTTTTTAATTAATTGGGAATTTATGATGAACAAATGTATTGTGTTATTTTGGATATGCCTTTTTTTGGGTATCGTCGCTTGTTCTGACGTGACCTCCACAAGTTCAAGTAATAACACAGGTTCTAGTGCGAACAAACTCGATGATATAGCGCCTAACAACGCAGTAACGTTACAAGCTAAATCACAAAGAAACGAAAGTACTGAACTCGGTTTAAAAATACAACGTCCTTTATTTGGTGATACGCATGTGCACACTAGTTATTCATTAGATGCGTTTATTGGTGGTAATCGGATCACCCCGCGTGATGCATATCTATTTGCCCAAGGCTATCCCGTTACGATCATGGGCAACACTAAACAATTAACTCGTCCTTTAGATTTTGCTGCAATCACCGACCATGCCGAATTTTTGGGTGAAATGCACTCCGCGCAATATCCAACAGCTAAAGGTTATGACCATCCTATTTTACAAGAATTACGGGGTCTTGATGGTTACAAAGAGCAGATCAATTGGTTTTTGCAATATGTCGTCAAACCCATGCGTTCGGGGAATGCAAGCCGTCCTGAATTTTTCGCAGGAATAGACACTATCAAAAGTGCATGGCAATTAATCATAAATGCGGCCAATGAACACAACCAACCCAACACATTTACCACTTTAATTGGATATGAATGGACAGCGACTAAGGACCAGGGCAACATGCACCGCGTAGTACTATTTCGCTCGGGTAATGTGCCAGAAGTACCTTATTCCAAACTAGAATCAGATAATCCAGAGGACCTATGGCAATGGCTGGATAGTCAAAATCAACAAGGTATTCAAAGCTTTGCCATTCCACATAATAGCAACGGAAGCAAAGGGTTTATGTTTCGTGAAATCGACTCTTACAACCAACCGATTGATGCGACATACGCAACACTACGTCAACAATATGAACCATTAGTCGAAATGCAGCAAGTGAAAGGAAACTCGGAAGTTAATCAGCAGTTTTGGCCAAATGATGAATTTGCTGATTTTGAAATTAGCCCATCGATGCAAAATTTCTCTAAACGGACATTTGCCAAAGAAAATTATGTTCGCTATGGCATTAGTTTAGGTAATAAGGTGCAAGCGTCAATAGGTGTTAATCCATTAAAAATGGGATTTATCGGAGGTACCGATACTCATAATTCAACACCAGGGGATGTTGCTGAATCGTCATTTACTGGTGGGCATGCCATTGCTGATGCCAACATTATTCAGCGACGCCAAGCAAGTGTGCCACAGTGGCTGTCAGTGAGAGAGTCGAATCCCGGCTCGTTATCTGGCGTATGGGCGACAAGTAATACCCGTAAAGCAATCTTTGACGCGATGCAGGCCAAAGAAACCTTCGCAACTTCAGGTCCTCGAATACAACCTCGTTTATTTGCAGGGATTGATTTACCCGAAGTAACCACATTACCTGAGTTGATTATACAAGGCTATAAACACGGTGTCCCTATGGGTGCGACCCTTAAGCAATTAACTCAATCCCCTTATTTTTATCTTGCTGCACTCAAAGATCCGGATGGGGCTAATCTTGACCGCATTCAAATTATCAAAAACAGTATCGATAAGGATGGGAATATCAGCGAAGTGATTCACAACGTAGTGTGGTCTGATGGACGCGAATTAACTTCAGATTCAATGTTGCCTGCACTTAAATCAACGGTGGAGCTTACTTCTGCCAGTTACACCAATCAATTTGGAGCCACCGTATTAATGTCTCGATGGCAAGATCCTGATTTTGATCCTCAATTACCTGCCTCTTACTACGCTCGGGTAATTGAAATCCCTACTCCTCGCTGGACCACATATGATGCAGTAAAACATAACTTGCCTCTGCTAGAAGATGTCCCGCACACCATTCAAGAACGTGCATGGACATCGCCAATATGGTATGAACCTAATTAGCTTCATACCATATAGGTGAGCCGTAAGCTCGTTCAACAATCGTTGTCGGTGCTCCGTCAGGTACTGCTACATTGAACCGTTTAGCATCAAACGTAGTCCAACGCTGTGTAGGTACTTGTAACACCCGTGCATAATAAAAACTGGCTTGATTGGCTTGCCAATTAGGATCTTGCCAAATAGCCTGAAGTGTTGCAGAGCCTTCCTTTGTAGGACTGGATACGGCATCAATCACAACTTCTTGAGTTTGTCCTTGTGCATCAACCCAACCTTTAATAATTTGAATTTTGGCTAAGGCGCCATCATTAGGATCTTGTTGGGCAAACAAGGCTAATTTAGGTGCTGAACTAAGGTTAGTAATGGTTGAACCCATGGGTTTGCCGAGTTGATAACTCTTAGCAACCCAATCTTGTTGTGCAAATAAATCATCGGGAAAGTCTTGCCCAATAAACATGCGTACAGCGATCCGAGGACCGGTTGTAGCATAAGCTTCACGTCGCTCTAGAGCATCAAAAATTGATTCACGATTGTTAGCATGGGCCCAAACAGCAGTTAATCCAGAGGCTGCCATAGTCGTGCCTTTGTTAACTAATTTAAGATCCATTGAACGACTAACAGGACGCTGCATCCGAGTAGGTGAAGGTTCCATCATGGAATGTTTGCCCATAAAATTAGCTTCAGTTGTCACCGGAATACCCGTATGAGAATCTGACGCGCCTACAAACCCAACCTTAAAAGGATTAATACCTTGGGCTTGTTGCAGCGTTAAACCCATTTTTAGCGCTGAGCGAACATAACTGCCGCGTAACGATCCTATCGTCGTCGCTTGAGTTAACGCTAAATTACCGACATCCCAAGTCTCAAAATCTGCGTACTGATCATCAGGTGATAAATACGGATGCGTTTCGGAATCGCCTTTAATTTGGGTAATTTCAACCATCGGCTCCCATTTTACACGCTCAGTCGCAGTGGCAATAGTATTGACTTCTTCAGGCACAAACATCATCCCACCACTTAAGTTACTATTATGTGGAATGGCTAAGACTTGTCCACCTGTTGATTTTTCATATTCGGCAAGGGCTTGCCACAGTTGCCTTGGGTCATGTGCAGTTTTATTTGAATCCACCGGCAATGTTTTTCTTACTATCGTTGCACCATCTCTAAAAACGACAACACGATGAAGATTATTTCCTTTGTACATCCCAGTCCATTCATAGCCGTACATCGCAGTAAACTTTCCAGGTTCATTATATTTTTCGGTAATCGTAATATAATCTTGCCACAACTTACCAAACGCTTCTGGGTTATCAGTAATTGCTTTAGGTAATTGACCATTGCCTTGCGCAACAATCATTTGCCTTACCGCAGTAAAAGCGGAGCGTTTATCCTGATTGAGCATTTCTGCCCATTTAGCGAGTTGTGGGTCAGAGATTAATTCAGGATCCCGGTTGAACAACTTCTGCATCATGCCATATCCTTCCGCATGATCTGCAATCACTAGAAAGTCGAGCGGTTGGTGCAACGTGACCGAAATGCCTGTTGAGGACGTAATTGTCTCTCCACGAGCGACTTTATATGCATCTTCAGGAGATAATTTGACACCATATCCACGTGCATCACCAGATAAATTAGTATGTAAATGGGTATCACCAAATAACAACTGAGCTGGATATGAGGTGGCAGCATAACTAGTATTCATCATTAAACCGGTTGTTAATGAAAACAATATCGCTTGTTTGAATAGACGTTTCACGCTTTTATCCGTTATTGTAAATATTTTGTTAACTGACAATTTAAAAGGTTTAAATCACAAATGCAAATCAATGATAATGAGTATGCACAATCAGTCTACGTTAGTCGTAAGACCAACTTTTTTTGCAAGACAACATCTTGTAAGTTATTGTTTTATATGTCGAACAAAAATTAATCACTATTTTTATGCTGCGGTGCAACAAAATACTCTTGATCTTTATTTAAACAGTGACTATTATTAAATCAAGCCAATGTTGCAACGCAGCATTAAATTGAAAGTGATTGAGGAAAGAATCATGTTTGGTAAATTTTCAGAGCAAGTTAAAAAATCGTCTCAGCCGGTAAATTCGCTTGTTGCATTAAACGCGAAAAGATTGGAAGCGTTATCGCAAATGCAAACAGAATTTTTTACAGGTTTTATGGCTGATAGCCTTAAGTATGTTGAGTCTATGAGCGTGCAAACCGAAGTGAAAGGTGTTATTGCCGCACAAACTTCGTATGCTGAAGCCTTAAAAGACCGCTTTGCGCATGCATCTAAAGACACATATGGCGCGATGAATAACATCCGCGAAGAATACACAGATTTATTAAAAACTAGCTTAAATGAAAGTGTTGCGAATGTTCCAGCAGCCACTCATGCCGCAGCAACCGCTGCAGCGCCAGTTAAGCCAGTAGCTCCAGCTGACAAGCCTGCAGCGCAAGCTGCGCCGAAGAAAGCTGAAGTTAAACCCGTTGCTAAACCTGCAGCCAAAGCGAAACCAGCTGTAAAAGCAGAAAGCAAACCTGTAGCTAAGCCAATTGCTAAGCCAGCAGTGAAAGCTGAAGCAAAAATCGTTGCAACACCAGCAGCGACAATCGTATCTTCGACTCCAGCGAATGCTGAAGCGAAAAAACTGTAATCACAAATTTTAATTTTATATTTTTATCTTAACTACACGGAGTAACATCATGTTTGAACAATTAAACGATCAACTTAAAGAATCAATGAAGCCAGTAACTGAACTTGCAACGTTAAACATGTCTACTTTACAAGACATCGCTGAAAAGCAAAATGCATTGTTCTCTAGCTTATTAAATGACGGTATGTCTTTTGTAGAAAATGCGAGCAAGCAAAAAGATGTGATGTCTTTAGCTGAAGCGCAAAAAGCATACATCGAAGGTTTACAGGAAACTGTGACTGACGCTGCAAAAGAATCTTATGAAGTCATTACTGCGGCTCAAAAGAAAGCAACTGAACTTGTTAAAGAAGCGTCTGAAGATCTTGGTAGCAAGATGGCAACAGCAGCGACTGCGGCAGTGCCTAAGTAATTAGCACCGCTCACAAGTAATACCAAAACACTTCGTTGCTAGCTACTTATAGTGTTGCATCGGAGTGTTTTTTTGTATCTAATTGATACTTATTTACCTTTAAACAGAGGATACTGCATGAGTCATTATCAAGCATATGAATATCTGTCGCGTTCAGCACAAATCATGCATGAAGGCTTAAGCCTCATGAACGATTTGACAAGTCACCCAGCTAACCTATTTGGAAAAACATGGCCAGGGAAACTCACGAAAGCGTCGTTAGAAACTGCCATGCGCTTAACCCGCCGTTACGATAAGGTTGGGTTTAATATCGATGAAGTTGAAATTGAGGACAAGGTATTTTTAGTTCGTGAAGAAATCGCCTTAGCTAAACCGTTTTGTGATTTAATTCACTTTAACCGCCTAGGTAAAACCGACAGTCACAAAGTATTACTCGTGGCGCCTTTATCGGGTCATTTTGCTACATTATTGAAAGGCACAGTGGAAGCCTTATTGCCCGACCATGAAGTCTATATTACAGACTGGGCAGACGCACGAGAAGTGCCATTATCTGAAGGACCTTTTTCCTTCGATTGTTATGTGACATACCTAATTGAATTTATGCAGTTTTTGGGTGAAGACACCCATTTGATTGCGATATGTCAACCCACCGTTCAAGCGTTGATTGCAACTGCTGTGATGGCCCAAAATAAAGACAAAGCGACACCAACATCATTAACATTAATGGCGGGGCCAATTGATCCCTCACAAAATCCAACGCGAGTGAACGATTTTGCACAAGAAAGACCGATGAGTTGGTTTACCAACGTGGCGATTATGAATGTCCCACACGGATATCCAGGCGAAGGCCGTAAAGTCTACCCAGGGTTTATGCAGTTGGGTGGGTTTATTTCTATGAACCAAGAAAGTCACAACAAAAAATACATGAATTTTTTCCAAAATATGTTAATAGGAGAAACGGAAGATACCGATCGTTTCCGTGCATTTTATGACGAATACATGGCGGTATTAGATATTCCCGCTGAGTTTTATTTGGAAACAATAGAACGGATTTTCAAAAACAATGAAATAGCCAAAGGCACTATTACCTATAAAGGTAAGCCGGTTGACTTTAATGCGATAGATAAGACCGCATTACTGACTGTTGAGGGTGCAGATGATGATATCTGTGGTCTAAAACAAACCGAAGCGGCTCAAGATATTTGTAAAAACGTCCCGAAAAACATGCGTAAACATCATGTACAACAAGGTGCTGGGCATTATGGTATTTTTAGTGGATCGAAATTTCGAAAACACATTCGTCCACTAATCACTGAATTTATCCATAAATACGATAATTCATAAATCTATGTGAAACTTCATGCAAAATCTCGTACTATAATGATACTTTTACGAAATGAGATCGCGCATGAAGTTTTCCCACAGTGTATTAGCACTCGTCACCACCTTAAGCATGAGTTTTGTAAGCCATGCGCAAACTGACTTTTCTCAATGTATTGCGTCGCTATCGCAGCAAGCCTTAAACCAAGGCATCACACAAAACACCTTAGATATCACGTTAAAAACAGCTCAACAACGTGCCCAAGTCGTCAAACTTGATCGCAATCAGCCTGAGTTTTTAGCCACATTTGCCGATTATTACAGCAAGCGAGTCAATGACTGGCGCATCGATACTGGGCAAAAAAAATTCGCAGAGCATAAAGCTTTTTTACGTACGTTAACCGATAAATACGGTGTACCTGGACAATACCTAATGTCGTTTTGGGGCTTAGAAACTAACTTTGGTAATTACAAAGGCAAGATCCCAACCATTGATGCGTTAGCCACTCTCGCGTGCGAACCCCGCCGTAAAACCTTTTTTACTAAAGAATTATTAACCGTACTGGATATCATTCAAACTCAGTCTTTGGATGTTGCGACGATGAAAGGCTCTTGGGCTGGCGCGATGGGTCATACGCAGTTTATGCCCACAACTTATGCTCAATATGCCATTGATGGCGATGGTAATGGCTCTATCGATCTTTTTAATTCCGAACAAGATGCACTGGCATCGGCTGCTAACTTTTTACATCAATTAGGCTGGGAGCCAGGATTTCGCTGGGGACGTGAAATCACTTTACCTGCAAACTTTGATTATGCGTTAGCCGATCGGAAAATTAAAAAACCGTTGTCGTTTTGGCGCACTCAAGGTGTCACTACGATTTATGGTCACGCCTTACCTGATATTGATTATTTAGCCTCTGTGGTGGTACCTTCAGGCTACAATGGACCGGTATTTTTAGCGTATCAAAACTTCAATATCATCATGCGTTGGAATAATTCCCAATCATACGCTATTGCCGTAGGTAAACTTGCTGAGCAAATCAATGATGCACCAGGATTGGTCACTCCATTTCCTGAAAGTCAGCCAATCTTACGTGAACAAGCCAAAACATTGCAGCAGCATTTACAACAGCTTGGATATTCTATTAGTGGAATTGATGGGATTATTGGGTCGGGTACACGCGCTGCGATTAGGGCATTTCAATTGGATAACGATATGATTGCGGATGGGTTTGCTCACCCTGAAGTATTTAAAAAGGCGGCTAAGTTAGCCGCCTCTTAAATGTTGCCAGCAGATAAATGATAAATGGGGTCAGAACCGAATAAATAAATTCGGATCTGACCCCATTTATTTATTCAGCTTAGTACATGTGCTGGCCGCCGTTGATCGACAAAGTAGAGCCGGTAATAAAGCCTGACTCATCATCCACTAAAAATGCAACACTGTTAGCAATGTCTTCTGGACGACCAAGGCGGCCTACAGGTATAGTACGGATGATCTTAGTTAACACTTCTTCAGGCACAGCTCGAACCATATCAGTATCAACATAACCTGGGGCAATCGCATTTACGGTAATCCCTTTAGCCGCACCTTCTAGTGCTAGTGCTTTTGTAAAACCATGAATACCAGACTTAGCAGCCGCATAGTTAACTTGACCGTATTGACCAGCTTGACCGTTGACTGAACCGACATTAACAATACGTCCAAAGTTACGCTCACGCATACCTTCGATAACTGCACGGCAAGTGTTAAAACAAGACGCAAGGTTAGTTTGAATAACTGCATCCCATTGTTCGAACGACATACGGTGCATCGTCCCGTCACGCGTAATCCCCGCGTTGTTGATTAACACTTCAACTGGACCATAATCATTTTCAATTTGTTTAATTGCAGCAGCGGTCGTATCAAAATCTGATACATCAAATTTCATTGCCGCAATACCTGTGCGCTCAGTAAATTCTTTTGCTGCTTGATCATTACCACCGTAATTTGCTATTACAGTGTAACCTAATCCGTTTAATTTAAGGCATATCGCCTCACCAATTCCGCGTGTACCACCTGTAACTAATGCAACTCGTGCCATTTGAACTCTCCTTAACTCAACTAGAATAATGATGACGTAATGCTAAATCATCATTGTAAAAATAACTGACATTCGCAAATCGTTTAATAAGTGTACACCAAGTGAGCGGTGAATTTTTATACGACATTAGTGGAAGTGGGTAAATAAAATTTTGTGTATTATCTATATTTGTAATCATTTACATAAATTTTATCTGTAGGAGATAATAATGCGTTTATTTATTGGTTTGGGATTTTCTCATCAGGTACTAGGACAAATCAGTACTTATCGAAATAAGGCACTATTACCCGACAGCAAAAATGTTGCTGTGAGTAATTTCCACATAACATTGTGCTTTTTGGGTTCGATTGACAATAACCGCTTTCACCAGCTTGAGTCGCTCCACGAGCAATTAAGCCAAATACAAATGCAAGCATTTAGCTTAGAGTTAGATAAAAGCGGCTATTGGGCAAAGCCAAAGATTCAATTTATTGCGCCTAGTGTGGAACCCTTAGCATTAATTAACTTGCAACATACTGTTCAATCTGTCGGACTAGACTTGAATTTTCCTATAGAAAAGCGTCCTTATAGGCCTCATGTCACATTACAACGAAAAGTTAACGCACCCAGTGTTCCTTTGTTTCAACCTAATATCACCTGTGAATTTAATACCTTTAGTTTGTATGAATCAGTTTCAGGAGCGACTGGTGTGAAATATATCAAACGACAAACCTACCCTTGCGCCAACTGAGCCTTAGTCTTATCCATGGATGCATATATGAATCATGAGTCCTTTCTTAATTAGAGCTTACATACAAAGGCTTTTATCTCGTATGAATTTCGTGACCTTTTAATAGGTCATGAGTTTCCTAAGGAAAATTTTGCACCATATTGCAGATAACCAAACTGAGTTAACCGTGCTAACATACGATTAATGTTTATTTAGATTATTGTTTTAATGGAATTTTTACATGCAGCATTCTTTTCGACTCACCATTCAATGTCCGGATCAAGTTGGCCTTGTCGCGCAAGTTTCCCAGTTTTTAGCTCAATACGGCGCCACCATTCTCGAAGCGAATCACCATACCGATTTAACGACTAAACGCTTTTTTATGCGCCATGAAATTCAAGCAGACTCAGTCGACTTAGACATGGCTACCTTTGAAGCCGCAT
Organism: Glaciecola sp. UBA983; assembly: GCA_002292215.1. Lineage (GTDB taxonomy): Bacteria > Pseudomonadota > Gammaproteobacteria > Enterobacterales > Alteromonadaceae > Opacimonas. The sequence goes on from DBBN01000090.1 coordinate 20,018, forward strand.
TTACCCCTATTGCTAATAAATTTAATATGGAATGGAAGATATCTGATCCTGCGAGTCTACCTAAGGTCGCTTTATTAGCTAGTCATGAAACTCATTGCTTAGCCGATATTTTGCATCGTTGGCATACCGGTGAACTCAACTGTGACATTCCTTGTATTATCGCTAACCATGAAAAAATCGCCGACATCGCTGCATGGTATAAAGTCCCGTTTGTGTTCGTTGATTTTAAAAATCAGGACAAGGTAAGTGCCTTTGCAAACATCGAAGATACGCTCGCAACTTATAATATTGACACTGTTGTACTCGCACGTTTTATGCAAATTTTGCCGCAACAAATGTGTGAAAAATGGCATGGCAGTGCCATTAATATTCATCACAGTTTCTTACCATCATTTGCAGGCGCAAAACCTTATCAGCAAGCCTATGATCGCGGCGTTAAATTAATCGGCGCAACCTGTCATTATGTCACATCAGACCTTGATGAAGGGCCGATCATTGAGCAACAAGTCATGCGAATTTCGCACAGTGACGCAGCCCAAGATATGGTGCGTAAAGGACGTGATTGCGAAAAAACTGCACTCGCCAATGGCTTGCGCTATCACTTAGAAGATCGCGTTATGATCGACAAAAACAAAACAATCGTTTTTGCTTAAATGCATGGTTAAGCAGAGTTCAAAATGTAGACACCAGCAATTGTCCTAAAAGTTTGCAAATAGGCTCAGTATTTCATATTGTATACCTCGTCAAAAACAATAATATTAACGATGGAAAACCAATATGAACAAACCGTTACTTTCAGTACTTAGTGCTGCGATAGTGATTGGTTTATCAGGCTGTTCTGATAAACCTGATACGACCACCACTACACCCGTGGCCGAGACTGTAATCAGCACTCCAAGTGCTAATGCAGATGTCTCTACATCGATTTTAATGCAAGATTTCCAAGGCCCTTATGAAGGAGTACCTGCGTTTGATAAAATGGATTTGTCCGGATTAACTGCAGCAGTCGAACAAGGCATGGTTTTGCAACTTGCTGAAATCGACGCAATTGCCACTAATCCAGCAACGCCAAACTTTGACAATACGTTTGCAGCGATGGAACGAGCAGGTAAAGCCTTAGATAATGTATTTACCTATTGGGGAATTTGGTCATCCAACATGTCCAGCCCAGAATTTCGTGACATCCAACGCAAATTAAGCCCAAAACTGTCTGAGTTCCGCAGTAAAATCTCTCAAAATAAAGCGTTATTTGAACGCGTGAAAGCGATTTATGAAGGCGCTGAGTACCAAACTTTAAACCTTGAACAGCAGAGAATAGTTAAGTCTTCTTTTGAAGGATTTGTCCGCAGCGGTATTTTATTGGATGAAGCTGGACAAAAACGTACTGCTGAAATTAATAAAAAATTGGCAGAGCTGCATACTAAATTCGGTAATAACGTCTTAAATGACGAAGAAAGTTACGTTACCTATATCAGCAAAGACCAACTATCCGGTTTACCAGATTCGTTTGTTAAAGCATCGGCTGCAGCGGCGGCTCAACGGGGTGAAGAAGGCAAATACGCCATTACCAACACACGTTCGTCAATGGACCCTTTTTTAACGTATTCGGATAATCGTGAACTGCGTGAAAAAGTGTGGAATACCTATTACTCGCGTGGCGATAATGGTGATGAATTCGATAATAGTGACATCATTAAACAAATATTAACGTTACGTCATGAGCGTGTGCAGTTACTCGGTTTTGATAATTATGCACAGTGGCGCTTACAAGATCGCATGGCAAAAACGCCTGAAAACGCCATGGACCTAATGAATAAAGTCTGGCCGGCTGCGCTAGCTAGGGTTGATGAAGAAGTCATGGATATGCAAGATATTGCTGATGCTGAAGGTGCAGATATCACGATTGCCCCTTGGGATTATCGCTATTATGCAGAGAAAGTGCGTAAAGCCAAATATGCGTTGGATTCTGACGAAGTAAAACAATATCTACAATTGGATAAATTACGGGAAGCGATGTTCTATGTCGCCGGTCGTTTATTCAATTTCTCATTTACGCCGGTTGCAGAAGGCAGCGTACCAGTATGGCATGAGGATGTAAAAGTATGGGAAGTCAACGATAAGACCACCGGCGACAATATTGGTTTGTGGTATCTTGACCCGTTTGCTCGTCAAGGTAAACGTTCTGGTGCTTGGGCGACGTATTATCGTTCATATACTACATTCGATGGTGAAACCAATGTCTTATCATCCAACAACTCTAACTTTGTTAAAGGCGCTGAAGGCGAACCGTCATTAATCTCTTGGGATGATGCTGAAACGTATTTCCATGAATTTGGTCATGCATTGCATTTCTTAGCATCGGACGTTGCTTATCCATCTTCTCATAGTGGTGTACGCGATTATACTGAGTTTCAATCGCAGCTACTTGAGCGTTGGTTACTGACCGATGAAGTGATTAACAATTACCTCGTTCATTATGAAACGGGTGAGCCGATCCCTGCTGAGTTAGTTAACAAAATCAAACAAGCGGCGACGTTTAATGAAGGCTTTAAAACCACTGAATATATGGCTTCTGCCATCATGGATTTAAAGTATCACACGACTGACCCAGCGTTAATTGATCTCGACACCTTTGAACGTGAAGAGTTAACTAAACTTGGTATGCCTGAAGAAATCGTGATGCGCCATAGAACCACGCATTTTGGTCATATATTCTCTGGTGAAGGCTATGCAGCTGCCTATTATGGTTACATGTGGGCAGAAGTATTAACCTCTGATGCCGCAGAAGCATTTGCACAAGCGCCAGGTGGCTTTTACGATAAAGACGTCGCCGACCGTTTAGTCAAATATCTATTTGCTGTGCGTAATGCGATGGATCCAGCGGATGCATACCGTGCGTTCCGTGGACGTGATGCCAACGTTGAAGCCTTGATGCGTGATCGTGGATTCCCAGTACCTAAAGCGGATAAAAAATCAGATAAATAGACTGAGCAATAACCTCGCTTTCAACCATACAAAGGCCGCCTAATTAATAGGTGGCTTTTTTTATGCTATTATTTTAAAAAATAACAAGAAGCTACTTATGAAAACTCACGCCAACATTCCCCTATCTGACTTTATCGAATACCCCGTTGACGAAATGATTGCTCGCTCCGCGGAATTTTATACATCAATGCAAAGACGCCATAGTATCCGTCAATTTAGCGACCGAGATGTCCCACAATCAATTATCGAAAACTGTATTAAAGCGGCAGGCACCGCACCTAGTGGCGCTAATCATCAACCTTGGCATTTTGTTGCGATGCAGGATGATGACATTAAACGTCAAGTTAGAGATGCCGCTGAAGCCCACGAACAGGCCTTTTATGCCGGACGCGCTGGAGACGAATGGATCAATGCGTTAAAGCCTTTAGGTACCGATGCGCAAAAACCGTATTTAGCGCATGCTCCTTGGCTCATTGCTATTTTTAGTCAAAAGAAAGGCGGCGTGCAGACAGGTGAAAAACATACGAATTATTATGTTCATGAATCAGTCGGGATTGCTACGGGGATGCTGATCACCGCACTACATCAATCCGGTTTAGTGACGTTAACCCACACCCCAAAACCCATGTCATTTTTAACGAAAATATGTGGACGCCCAGAAGATGAGCGACCTTACATGTTGATTATCGCTGGCTATCCAGCGGCCAATGCAACCGTACCAGAGCATGCAAGGAATAAAAAATCACTAACGCAGATCAGTACGTTTATTTAATTTATTGCCAATTAGCGTGATTCTTATTTAACGTCCCTGCCATTTAACAATGACATCAATCACCCCGTTTTGCACCCATATCGGTGTCAGGCGATTGAGCCATAATGTACATTTTGCTTTGACGCCAGGTACGATCATAAACTGGCGTTTATCAAGGCCTCGGGTAATCCCTTTTATAGCCTGAGGTAGAGTTAAACGACCGGCAAAATCTTTTAAAACCCGTGTCGCCGGATGCATCGTTTTAATTTCTTCGATGACCATAGGCGTATCAATCTCTGGGGGGCAGATCACACTGATACAGATCCCTTTGGGGGCATATTCAGCCCGAATACATTGCGCCATACCAAGTACCGCAAACTTACTACTGCCATAAGCACTGTATCCATAAATTCCGACCGTGCCCGCCATGGATGCGATAAATGCAAAATGGTCGCCAGAGTGCATCAGGGGTAAACAAGCTGCTGCTAAATGTCGCGAACCCAACACATTGATTTGATATGAGGCAGTAAAATCATCCGCACTTAAACTAGCAAAATCGCCAGCACGCAGAATGCCAGCACAATTGACCACCAAATTAGGACGACCTAGTTCAGTTACCATAGTTTTAACGGCGTGTTGTACTTGTTTATTATTGGCGATATTGACTTGAAAATAGCTCACATGTAAACCTGTCATGAGCTGATAAGTAGCTTTGTCACAATGTTCAATTAGTGCATCAGGGGCGACAATATCAAAGACCACAATATGAAAGTTATCACGCAAATAATGTTTTACTAAACCTAAGCCAATACCACTTAATCCACCTGTAATTAAGGCTACTTTTTGTTCTTTGAATGCAGCGGGTACTTGGCTCATATTGTTCCTTCGCAATTGTGTCAATATTACTAAAAATGAATTCGGTTATTGTGGATACAAATCCCATATTTGCGTTAACGTGCGCGCTAAGGCGCCTTGATTGTCGAGGATCACCGCTTGCCCGCACTGCCCAGTCGCATCTGCTAATGCAGGTTCAGACAACCATGTATGGCAAAGCTCTCGCGCACTTGTCGTATCGGTAACAATACGCAATCCACCAGCCGTAATCAAGGTGTCACAAATAACAGGGTTATTATAGGTATGTATCCCCATCATTACCGGCACGCCCATACTCGCTGGCTCTAAGGCATTATGCCCCCCTTTATCCGCGATACTGCCACCGACAAAGGCAATATCCGCACACGTATACAGTGGCGTCAACACCCCCATCGCATCGACCAGCAGGACTTGAGTCTGAGCATTGAGCTTATCTCGGTCAGCCCAGTTAATATAATTAAGTCCGCTGCTCAGTATTTCGGCTTCAACTTGTGCAAATCGTTGTGGGTGACGTGGCACAATAATCAATAACGCTTGAGGAAAATCAGTTTGCAATTGTTTATACACGTCCAGCCAAAAGGTTTCTTCACCTTGATGAGTCGACCCTGCTAGTAACACCTGCTTACCTAACAGCTTGAGTGTGTTGGACAACTCAATAATGGTTTCTGGTACCACTACATCACTGACCTGATCAAATTTCACATTGTGGGTTAACACGAGTTTTTCAGGGGCTAATCCTAAACTCAAATATGCATCAGCATCACGTTGCCCTTGTGCACAAACGGTTGTGACTTGCTGTAACATCGGCATAAACACACCACTAATTTTACGATAAGTCCGCGCAGATTTAGCCGTCATACGGGCATTAACCACGCAGACAGGAATGTGTTTTTGTGCAGTCTTAGCTAATAAATTCGGCCATAACTCTACTTCTGTAATACAAACTAATTTTGGTTGGATATGCGCGAGTAATCGAGACATTAACCAAGGTAAATCGTATGGCAAATAATGATGGGCTAGATTTGCGGATAAGGAACCAGGTAATTTATCAGCTAATTTATCAGGTAGGGACGTACCGAAAATATCCAGTACGCGTTGTGCGCCCGTTGCCGTGGTAGTGGTGATCACAATAGGTAAATCAGGTTGCGTGTTGAGCAATCCTTTAATGACACATGAAGCAGCAACGACTTCCCCAACCGAGACACAATGAAATAAAATACCACCGCGCTGTCTAGGGGTAAGCTGACCTAATGCACCGTAACGTTGCGCGCGTTTACGTTCAAATGTTGCCGAACGAACTAAACCCAAGCAGCACCATCGGAGTATCGCAACTAACCAAATCAACGTCACCAGCACAGTATACGCAAACCGACTAAGTGATTGCGTTACACTAGATCGGTACATAGGTAATGACACAGCAGACTTCATCCATAATAATTATTCATCAGAGGGGCTATCATACCGTAACCTGCGCGTGTGCAACATCCCTAAACATAACATCAATCCACACCAGCCAATTACCCAGACTTTAATCCCCTCATAATCAATACTAAACAGCCCTGCGTAAGCACTACCCAATAGCAATAAAGCACAACCAACAATAGTATTGCCTGCGGCAACATAACGTTGTCGCTTAGGGTGACTAACCATATCGATTAAATAGGTTTTGCGTGCAGTACGGATCCCTGAGTAACATAAATTCATAAGTAAAAATCCTGCACCTGCAGCATATAGTTCCGCTAGCCCCCAAGGCGTTAATAACCACCCAAGACTCAGCATACAACCGGCAGCTGCGATAGCTAAAGTAGTCCGTGCCGAATAATCCGAAAACCAACCCCAAATATAAGAAGACACAAAACTGGCGATAGCAGACGCTAACATCACTAACGCTAAACTCGATATGCCGACATAGCGCTCAGCAATCAACAACACCATTAATGGCAGCACGATTGCGCCATGCATTAATAACACACGACTAATAATCAATTCTCGCAAATCACTTTCATGCGTCACATATTGCCACAAACTCAAAGAAGGAACAGAGGGAACAGAGCTAACCGACACGCCCGAAGGTGTGTTAGGCTCGGGGACAATTGGCTCAGGCATAGACAAATACAGACTAACCCACAAGCCAACCCCGTAGCACAAACAGCCGGCTATCACTAACACTCCAAGAACAGTTTGCTCAGGTGTCTCACTGTCAATGACAGCCGAATCAGCGCTATACTGCCACAACAAGAACGCAACCAAAATAGTCACCAACCCTGCGGCAGAGCCACCAGCCCCAATCAATTTACCTCGTCGCCCTTTTTCCACATTATGTGCTTGAATATCTTTAATCGTAAACGAACATAAAGCCCGTCCCAAACTTAAAACCACCACTGCCAATAACACCAAATAAGCAGCGAATGAAGCCGCCACTAACCACCACATCCCAGCGGTAATTGCGAACAGTGCAGCCCCTTGCATGACCATACCCGTACGCCAAATAGTGGCTGTTGAAAACTTCGCAGCAAGGATTTTTTGGACGCTCCATTGGGGTAATAATGCCCCTGATTCTTTAATGGGAACAATTAATGCAAGCATCCACAAAGGTGCATTTAAGCTTAACAAGATCCACGGCAATACGATCTTAGCCGACACGATTTCATCGGCAAGTTGGGTCAAGGTTGAAATACTCAGTAAGCGGGTAAATTGACTCGGCATAAATAATATTACGTCACAGCATGTTTTACTTGAAACGCATCATCTAAATATGTCTGTGCGTTAATAATGTCAGATAGTACATCGATACTGCGTACAATATCTTGATAACTCACATACAAAGGCGCAAAACCTAAACGCAAAACATCCGGCGCTCGAAAATCTGCCACCACCCCTTTTGCAATCATTGCTTGGCATATTGCATAGGCTTGCGGGTGAGTAAATGCTAACTGACTTCCGCGTACACTGCTGTCTTCAGGGGAAATACATGGCAAATCGGTTAATAATCCTTGCGCTTCAATGCATAACAAACAAAAACGCGTCAGCTGCGCAGATTTATAGCGTACATCTTCCATCGTAACCGCACTAAACACATCTAATGCAGCATCCAAAATTGACATAGAAATGACTGCAGGGGTACCACACAAAAATGCCAACATACCTTTACCTGCGACATATTCTTGGGTAAATGCAAATGGCTGAGCATGCCCCATCCAGCCACTAAGGGGTTGTTTTAATTGCGTATGATGACGAGCTGCCGCATAGACAAACGCAGGTGCCCCAGGCCCACCATTGAGATATTTATAACCGCAGCCAACGGCAAAATCGACATTCCACAATGTACAGTCTATTGGGATCACGCCGGTTGTGTGCGCCAGATCCCAAATGACGACAATACCTAATGCATGAGCTTGCTCTGTAATATAAGCCATATCCAGCATATAACCGGTTTTGTAATTGACATGCGTGAGCATTAAAACAGCCACATCCAAACCCAAGGACTCGACAATCGCTTCTTCGGCCACATAATCCAAGGTTAAATCCTGCGCATAATGCGCCACCAAACCTTGAGCAATATAGCCATCGGTTGGAAAATTACCTTTTTGTGTCACTATGCGAGTGCGTCGTGCAAGTTTTAGATGCTCTGATTGTTCAGTATAGCGGTTCTCTTGGATCGCCAACGCCGCATGCAATAATTTATATAAATTAACCGAAATAGAATCACACGCAATCACTTCATCAGGGTGAGCCCCAATTAACGGTGCAATTTTGGCCCCGACTTGTTGTGGTAAACCAATCCAATTATGTTGATTCCAACTTTTGATTAAATCGGGTTGCCATTGCTGTTCTACCACTTCATGAGCGCGTTGCTTAGCTGCATGCGTTACCGGCCCCAAGGAATTTCCATCCAAATAAATCATATTTTCAGGCAACACAAACTGTCCTTTTACTTCTCGTAATGGATCATGAGCATCTAACTGCTCGGCTTGTTGGTACAAGGATGCAATCATTGTAATACTCCTAATAAAGTTTGAAAGGCAGATGATTGAGGGTGGATCCAATCAAAATGACCGGCACCGGGTTCAATAATGGTGTGAGCATTTGGGTGTCGCGCCTGAGAAATCGGGACTATGGTATCCACATCACCTTGTAGTAACGTGACCTGAGTTAGCGCTTGATCGGTGAGTGCCAGTTTTAGTGGGTTAGCCAAATAGTAGTCACTGATTTTTTCATCGGGCATACCAGCCATAAAATCAGTCGTCGCAGCTTGGCAACTATTTTGGCCTAGTGCGTATTGCTTAATATCAACAATGGCTGCTAAACCGACGATATTGAGCGTCAGGTCTGAGCGCCCCAACAACGCCAAGTGTCGTTGTATATCTCCCGCAGCCAGAAGTGCTAAATGGCCACCGGCTGAGTGACCGATTAAATTCACTGTGGTGGTACTCTCCGGTAATGATTCAATGATGGAGGTGATCCCTAACATTACATCATTAAATGTTATTGGCCATCCGCCACCCGTTTCGCCACTACGACGATACTCAATAGAATATACCGCGTGCCCCGCATGCGCCAAACCATTTGCTTGAGCAATACTATGAGTAATATCAAACGCACTTAACCAACAACCACCATGGATCATGATCACAGGTGCACGCTTATCATCCTCTAACGCTGGATTATCGTCTACCTGGGCTGGCCAATAATAAAAATATTGTTGCGGATCAATGCCATATTTCACCGTTTTTTCAGCTGGTACTTGGGGCAGTTTGGCGACAGCGGAATAAGGCACATTTACCAATTTTATATTAGGGTCAGATCCGCTTTTATCTTTGGCCTCAACAGCTATGGCAATAGCGTTAACAGCGAATAAAGATATTGAAAGTATCATTAATGAATATAGTAAATAGGTATATGTTAATTTCATCGTTGGCTCATAACTCGCGCATAGTTTTAAGGACAAAATACTAACATACACTGAATAATATCCTAAGTAATACACCATTACCCCTAAACTTTAATCCACTCTCTTGCGTACCTAGATTATAGATTCATGCACCAGAGGCACTGATGCGCACTTATTTTTTATTCTTTATAGGTCTTTTAATGTCAGTATTAACACTTCTTAGTCCACTCGCAGCAGGGCAAACTACCCCTTGGGTATCAGTCAATGACTCAGTTATGGGTGGCGTCTCTACTAGCAGCATGACATATACAGAACAAGGACTGCGATTCTCAGGTAATGTATCTTTAGCCAACAACGGTGGTTTTGCCTCAGTGAGACGTGTAATCTCGTTAAATTTACCCGAGGATCACCATTTAATTTTGACGGTTGCTGGTGATGGTAACACTTATCAATTACGTTTTCGTACCGAGAGAGGATTTGATGGGGTCGCTTACAGTGCAAGCTTTGACACCAAAGCCAATACTACGAATCAGCATGTGTTTAACTTAGCGGATTTCAAACCGGTGTGGCGTGGACGTAGCGTCCCAAACCGCCCTAAACTAACCTGGCAAGATGTGATTCAAATGGGTTTCATGCTCACTGACAAACAAACCGGTGAATTCGTATTAGATATTGTCGATATTGATTTTAAACCAACGATTTAAATTACTGTCTATGTCAAATTAATCGAGGGCAAAAAAAAGGCCGTTCACTTCACGAGAACGACCTGCTACCTTTTTGATACACAGTTTGGTTGTGTTAATACATTATAAACGTATCAGGGAATGCGACGATTAAGCCCAACACAAATATTTGTAATAAAATAAACGGCACGACCCCTTTATAAATCGTCGTGGTCTTCATGGATTTGGGCGCAACGCCTTTGAGATAGAAGAGACTAAACCCAAATGGCGGCGATAAAAACGACGTCTGTAAATTCATCGTAATCAGAATCGCAAACCAAATCATATTAATGTCTAATGCCATTGCTACTGGTGCGATAATCGGCACGACCAAGAATGCAATTTCAATAAAATCAATAAAGAAACCAAGTATCAATATGGCAATCATAACTAATATTATAAAGGTCCACTTTTCACCGGGCAGGCTCAAGAAGAACTCTTCTACCAGATATTCACCACCTGAGTAGCTAAATACCATAGAAAATGCGGTTGCTCCGATCAAGACAGCAAATATCATCGAAGAAACTTTTACGGAATCTTTCGATACGGCAAAAATCGTTTTTAATGATACGCCGCCATAAAACTGCGCTAACACTAAAGCCCCAACAGCACCAATCGCGGAAGACTCGGTCGGTGTCGCAATGCCCGTAAATATCGATCCTAATACCACCACAATTAATAATAACGGTGGGACAATATCTTTGGCAGCTTGCTTCAATATCGTCATTTTGTCTTCTTCTACAGGGATCGGAGGACAAAAATCAGGTTTAACGTAACTCAACACTAAAATATATAGCACGTATGCGCCAATTAGCATCATCCCAGGTATAACCGCAGCTTTAAACAAATCACCCACTGGCAAGCCCATGACATCACCAAGGATAATCAAGATAATCGATGGAGGAATGATTTGTCCTAATGTACCAGAGGCACAAATAACCCCAGCAGCAGTAGGTTGATGATAGTTATTTTTGAGCATCACAGGTAATGAGATAACGCCCATTGCCACTACGGACGCGCCAACTACGCCAGTAGACGCTGCCAATAACGCACCAACAATGATGGTTGAAATCGCTACACCACCAGACATACTTCCAAACAGTTTGGCTGAGGATTCAAGCAATCGCTCTGCCAAGCCAGTTTTTTGTAACACGATCCCCATAAAAATAAACATAGGGATAGACATCAAGGTGGTATTTTCCATGATGCTCATAATGCGATAGGGCATAAACTCAAATAAATCAATACCTAAGAAAAATACCCCAACCAATACCGACACACCCGCAAAGGTAAATGCCACGTAGTAACCCATAAATAATAATATTAGGGCGACGAAAAATAAGACTAAACCTTCCATGCTTACACGCCCTCATTATGGATGTGATCTTCATGTACATTCGGACGTTTTAGCTTTAACAAGTTTTCTAAAATCGTATAAAAAATACATAAAATTAAAAATAGATTCGATAACGGGATGACCGAACGGATAATCCATCGAGACGGTAGACCACCTGGATCAGGACTGCCTTCATTCATTTGATAGGCATCTAGGGTATAGCTATAGCCGTAATACATCACAATGACAGCGATAGGCAGTGCAAATACTAGTGCAGCTAAAATATCCATCTTGGCTTGGGTATGTGGTAGCCATTTTTCATAAAAGATATCGACACGCACGTGTCCATCTTCTTTTAAGGTATAACCGATACCAAACATAAACATCGCTGCAAACAAATGCCATTCTAGCTCTTGCATGCCAATACTGACGTCGTTGAAAAAATACCGCATCAATACATCATAAAAGACATTGGCAACCATTAAGAGCATGAGTATTACGCACATATACCCCATCGCATCGATAAATTTGCGTAATGCATTGTGTAAAAAAATCATGAATATCTTCTTTTTGGTAGGAAAAAAATAGAGGCGCCGGACGCAAATCCGGCTCCTCGTCTTACTATGAATTTAGCTGACTATTGAGCAACTATTTTGCGTCAAAGTTATCTAAATATGCGCGGTCAGAGAAGTTAGTCCACTCACGCGCTTTCTTTTGGTAGCTAGCAATTGAATCTAAAATTTTCTTAGATTGTGGATCCGCAGCCGCAAATTCAACTAACAATTTGTCGTTTTCTGCTTTAATTGCATTCATGATCTCTTTTGAGAATGAACGAATTTTTACATTCGGATACTCTGCTTGAAGTGTCGCTAAGTTCATCGCACTTTCATGTGTGGACTGAGTATACATATCATACGCAGCAGTTTTCATTGCTACCGTTAAGATATGTTGTAAGTCTTCTGGTAATTTATCAAAGGCTTTTTGATTAACCATAAACTGCAACTCAGTTGCCGGCTCATGCCAACCTGTGTAGTAGTAAGGCGCAATTTTGTGGAAACCCATACGTAAATCTAACGAAGGACCTACCCACTCTAACGCATCAATTGTGTTGCGCTCTAGTGCAGTATAAAGCTCAGCTGATGGAATGTTAGTAGGTTTAGCACCTAGTTTTGCCAATACTTCACCAGCAAATCCAGGAATACGCATTTTAAGACCTTTTAAGTCTTCTAATGAGTTGATTTCTTTACGGAACCAACCGCCCATTTGATTACCCGTGTTTCCACCTGGAAATGACATAATACCGTATTTATCATACGTTTCTTTCATCAATTCCATACCACCACCGTGGTAGAACCAGGCATACTGCTCGGCAGTCGTCATACCAAACGGTAATGTTGTGAAGAATAAAGTTTCGATGTCTTTACCTTTCCAGTAATACGACGCCGAGTGACCCATTTGATATTGACCCGTTTTCACGAAATCAAAAATACCTAATGCTGATTTATGTTTGTTTGATGAATCGATGCGGATCTTAAAACGACCACCCGACATTTCATCAACCATTTTGGCCATGTTCTTAGTCGCATCACCAAAAACAGGAAAGTTTGGACCCCATGTTTCAGCAAGGCGCCAATTGACTTTTTCTTGAGCTTGTAAAAATGGACTAACTAGCAAAGAGGTTAATAACAAGGTTTTAACCAGAGTTTTAATTTTCATGTGTGCTTCCTTATTTAAAATGTAACCATAATGTAAATTAATTTAACCCCGAGTACAATCCGTACTACTACCGACATCAAGACTAAGCACAACTACCTACGACCATAGTCTAGAGCCTTTGTTTAATTGATGTTAATTGCTATTATTTGTGAGTAAAGATAGAAATTCGGTCATTTATCTGAGAAAATTAACAACGAATTTACATACACCTTTGGTCTTACCTAATGTCTTTTTCTATCCGTATGCAATTGTTTGCCGTACTCCAAGTGGTGTTAACGGCATTATTAACCTATTTTTTTGTGACCAATGAGTATCGTGATTTATCCCAACAAAATCTGGATGCACTCGAGTCCTTTTTGATTGAACAAAAACAACAAGAACTTAAAAACTACACGACGATTGCCACCTCAGCGATTGACCATATTTATGATGTCGAAAATGAATATGACGCCAAAAGACAGGTTGCGCAGATCATCTCGAGATTAATTTATAATAACAACGACGGGTATTTTTTCGTTTATGACAACCAAGGGACAAATATTGTTCATCCCACGGAGCCGTATCGTGTTGGGCAAAATTATTGGGACCTAGTCAATGATAAAAATGAGCCTACCATTCAGATATTAATTGGTAACGCGCAGAACGGTGGGGATTTTTATCGTTATCCGTGGAATCAACCCACCACCAACACCGTCACCGAGAAACTGAGCTACTCTGCACTTTTGCCTCAATGGCAGTGGATGATCGGTACCGGCGTGTATTTAGATAACGTCAATGACCAGCTTGCGAGTATTCAATCAACGATTGATAAGCACATTGATAACACTCGCTTCATCATTTTATTTGTCGCGTTATCGTCGATATTTGGGATTTTTATCGTTGGTGCTGTGTTGCACTTTACCCAGAAAAAAGAAAGTGATAAGAAGATCCACCAACTCGGGCAAAAAATCGTTAGCCTGAAAGAAGAAGAGCAGCGTCACATATCGCGTGAACTGCATGATGGTATTGTACAAGTATTAGTGTCAATTAAGTATTCGTTAGAGGCGACGTGTAAACATCTCGGCAAACAGGATATTCCTAAACCTCAACCGTTATCTCAAGCGCAACACAACTTGAGTAATGCGATCACCGAGATCCGCCGCATCTCGCATCACTTACATCCTCGAATTTTAGATGAGCTTGGTCTTGCTGCGGCTTTAGATGCATTGGGTTCTGAGTGTAGTGAGCGCACAGGCCTCAATATAACAATCAATAAACCAGCATTGAGTAAGTTGTTACCCGATCATATCAATATAACCTTGTATCGTGTCGTGCAAGAATCATTAATGAACATAGAAAAACACGCACATGCTAGCGATACCATCATCACCTTGACCATTGTTGATAATTGGCTTAATTTGAGTATCGTTGACAATGGCATTGGGATGCAAAAAGCGCAGTTTGAAAACCCATCCGAAAATGGTATAGGCACGCGTAATTTAGCGGAGCGCGTCGAATATCATAGTGGTATATTTGAGATGAAATCCTCTAATAAAGGCACGACTATCTTGGTTAAAATACCCCGTTCGGCATTTGCTAACCACTACAATCCCTCTCACCCTGAGCAAACCACTCCGGAGCCAATATGAATCCCGCGCTAATAAAAGTCATGCTCGTCGATGATCATCCTATGGTGCAAGATGGTTTAAGTGCGTGTTTATCGTTTTATGATGATATTGCTATTGTCGGCAACTGCGGCGATGGCAGTGCGGTACTAGAAACGGCCAAACAATGTCAGCCGGATGTCATTTTAATGGATATCAGCATGCCCAAACTCAATGGCCTTGAGGCAACTGAAATTATCACTGAATCATTGGACAGTGCCAAAGTCTTGATATTCAGCATGCATGAGAGCGCTGAATTTGTGACCAACGCAGTCCAAGCTGGCGCATCTGGGTATATTCTCAAAGACACCAACTCTGAAGAAGTGTACCAAGCGATTAAAAGCATTGCCCAAGGTAAATCTTATTTTAGCAGTAGCATCGCCAAAATGTTAATCGAAAACCCACCGGCACAAGCTAACGCGCGGTTAACTGCGCGCGAACAAATGATTTTATCTTATATAGCCAAGGGACAATCGAGCAAAGATATCGCTCAAACCTTGACGATCAGCGTACGTACCGTCGAAGCCCATAGGCGTAACATCAAGAGTAAACTGAACCTAGATAGCCTAGCTGAATTAGTACGTTATGCGATGAATCAAGGCTTAATCGATAGCTAATGGTAATTGATGATAGTTAGGCAATATACGTACTGCTAATCACATTTTCATCGTCAGCATAACAACTCGGTTCACGTGGGCATTCGGCGCCACGAGAGCAAATCAAGCGCGGATCCGTTAACACGCCGCGTTCGACCCAATTTATATTCAAAATACGCGCGACCGTTTGTAATTTCTTTTTCATTGCAACGGGCAACTGCGCTGAACCGCCACCTTTGACACATAAGTTTTTAATCTCATGGGCTATGGCTTGCGCATCCCCTCCTTGGGCGTTAATCGCAGGATTGAGATCAATACCTGAACATAAAACATGTTTATTTTTGGCTAAATCAACTACATTAGTGGATTCACAACAATAAATCCGCGGTTCATTGCCTACATTCAGAATGGATAATTGTGCCGACGTGCCTTTGACCGGCGTATTGATCATACGAAATACAGCCCAGTGTTGACACGGATCCGCAACTTCTCGCATATTTCCCCAAGGTAACGGAATACCATTGCCTCGATATACAGCTTTGAGCTTGCCCGGCGCATAAGCATCAAAATAATGCCAATGTTTATACGGTGATACCGCTGTCATTCGACGCATCGCGACTGACGCAGATACACCAACCTTCTCATGGGTGGCAATCTCATAGCCATTACGATCCAATAACTGCCTAAATGGCACCTTAGGACACAACAACGCACCCGCAAAAAAACTCGCTTCAAAATCACGCCACGCTTGCAAGATATCTTGGGTATTGATTTGCGAAGATTGGAGTTTTTGGTTATTCCCACCTTGCATCACTGAATATTGGTTTAACCCTGTCACCAATACACTTTTCAACCCATCGTTGTTATGCAAAACACTATGACCAATATGCACAGCGATATCGTACTTTAAGCGTTTTTCGTATTTTTCTAGGATCTTATTGAGATATAGCGTGTTATTCGGACCTAAATATGAAGTCACCACTGACGTTGTGTGCACGCCATATTCAGCGGCAAAGCCCCGTGGTAAACGGCTAAACCACTTAATCGTTAAGCCTTGTTGACGCGCTAACATCATTAGTTCATCAGGGGCTAATGGCATGCGCTTTTGTCCAATTTCCTCAGCAGCTTTTTCTAAATCAGGGAAATGGTTTTGATGATGTTCTTGGTGAGCACGAATTAACAAGTGGGCAAATTGGCGACCACTAATTCCTGTTTGAGAAAGCATTTCAGGGATCGCTATTTGTAAAATATCATTGCTAAATAAAAAGCTCGGTTCCAGTGGCATTCCAGGGATCCCACCATGACTACCTTTATCAATCACGATATCATCTTGCTCGGGTACGTCATCCAAAAACCAATTCGCGTCTTTTTGAAATACCTGTGCAATGACTTCTAACATATCCAAACTAGGAACTCGTTTACCGCGTTCAATCATCGATAAATAAGACACTGAAGGCGCATATTCGGCATTTAAACGAATACATCGTGAAGACAAATCATCCAATGTCAGGTTATTCCGCTTGCGTAGATTTCGCACTTTCGTGCCGAGTAAATGGGTTTTTCTACCTAAACTACCGTTGCCTTTGGTCATGACTGATTTCATATGGATTCTCATTAATCGATGCGCTAAATAGTTAAATCATAATTACACATGTTTTTTGTAAAATTTACACTGTGTAATTTTTATTGTGAAATTATTCACATTTTTATTCTATTATTCTAATCAAGCGCGGTAAAGACATCTTTTAAACTTTATCTCACGCAAACATTATTCAGTGACACATACGGTAAACTGATACACATGACAAACAGATGCTAACCCCATCTAGGAGAAACATTATGAATATGCCAGCAATGAACTTACAACAAGCAAAATCAAATCAACATGCATTAATGGGTCAATTTTCTACTGTAGCCAACATCAGATGGCAGAGTGCTTTTCAAGTCATGGATAACTCAGAAGCCGTTATGAAAATGCTTGATGAACGCTTCCCTCTTGATCATGGTTCACATGCAGACGTTAAAGAGTACGTGGTTTATTTCCGTCATATCATGGCGTATTTTGCAGATGGAACCCATTGTGGTTTAGCACAACCAAAGCAGTTTGTTGCACTATGTGGTCACATTGAATCGCCAGATTCAATCGTTTTAAGAGAAAATGATTTGCATGTTGAAATCAAATTTGACCGTAAAGGCAATCGTGGTTGTGAACAAAATGCAGGGATCCAAGATGTACAAATCGAGTTTCCTACCTCGCGTGAGTTTACCGCTCCGAATGGTGAAGAATACACTATCTAAGTCATCCTACTATAGATGCGGATAGATCTAGATAGTTACAGCAAATAAGACCCTGTGTACCCTACATACACCCTATTTGGGATCGGACAAAGTGTTAACTTGGTATATCCGATCCTTCAATAAATAGGGTCAGAACCAAATTAAAACGTCATCAAATTATAAATGTAGATACAAAAAAGCCGCTAAAGATTGCTCTCTAGCGGCTTTTAAATGCAATATCTAAAACCTAATAAATTAAGCTTTAGTAATTACGTCAACTAACATCCAGTTTTTGGATTTAGAAAGAGGACGACATTCTGTGATAGACACGAAATCGCCTTCATTACATACGTTAGCTTCATCGTGTGCGTGAAGTTTAGTAGTACGTTTGATGAATTTCCCATAAATAGGATGCTTCACTTTGCGTTCTACCGCAACAGTGATGGTTTTATCCATCTTGTTGCTTACTACACGACCCTGTACTGTACGAATAGTTTGTTCAGTCATTATTCACCAGCCTTTTGAGTCATGATGGTTTTAACACGCGCGATGCTACGACGCACTGTTCTTAATTGGTCAGTTTTTTCAAGCTGTCCAGTAGAATATTGCATGCGTAAGTTAAACTGTTCACGAAGAAGTGTTAACAATTCTTCGTTTAATTCAGCTAGACTTTTTGCTTTTAGTTCAGTCGCATTCATTTACATCACCGTTCGAGTTACAAAGGTTGTTTTAAATGGCAGTTTCGCCGCTGCTAATGCAAACGCTTCACGTGCTAGAGACTCAGGAACACCTTCCATCTCATATAACACGCGACCCGGTTGAATTTGGCATACCCAGTACTCAACGTTACCTTTACCTTTACCTTGACGCACTTCTAGAGGCTTCTCAGTAATTGGCTTGTCAGGGAAAACTCGAATCCAAATTTTACCTTGACGTTTAACGTGACGAGTCATAGCACGACGGGCTGCTTCGATTTGACGAGCAGTCATGCGACCACGGCCGACGGATTTCAGACCATATGTTCCGAAGCTTACTTTGCTACCAGCAATAGCAAGACCACGGTTACGGCCTTTATGCATCTTACGAAATTTCGTACGCTTAGGTTGTAACATGATTAGCCCTCTCGCTTAGCGTTTCGGCCTTTCTTCTTAGGTGCTGGAGCAGCAGGCTGCTCTTGAGTAAGTGGTAATCCACCTAATACTTCACCTTTGAAGATCCATACTTTAACGCCAATGATACCGTAAGTAGTATTTGCTTCTGAAGTTGCATAGTCAATATCAGCACGGAAAGTGTGTAATGGAACACGACCTTCACGATACCATTCTGCACGTGCAATTTCAGCGCCGCCTAGACGACCGCTTACTTGTACTTTGATACCTTTAGCGCCTAATCGCATGGCATTTTGTACCGCACGCTTCATAGCGCGACGGAACATAACACGGCGTTCAAGCTGGCTAGAAATACTATCAGCTACTAACTGACCATCTAGCTCGGGTTTACGTACTTCAGCAATGTTGATCTGAGCTGGCACACCGGCTAACTTAGATACGTGATTGCGAAGCTTCTCTACGTCTTCACCTTTCTTACCAATCACAACGCCTGGACGGGCTGTGTGGATTGTTACTTTAATGCTCTTTGCAGGGCGTTCGATAACAATTTTAGAAAGTGACGCGCTTTTTAACTGTTTAGTCAAATATTGACGGACCTGATGGTCGTTAAACAAGTTATCGGCATAGTCTGCTGTATTAGCGTACCAGGTTGATGTCCATGGTTTGCTGATACCCAGGCGTATACCGGTAGGATGAACTTTCTGTCCCATAATCTACTCCTAGTTATCCGCCACAACCACAGTAATGTGACTGCTACGCTTAAAGATACGATCGGCACGGCCTTTGGCACGTGTTTTGATACGCTTCATAGTCGGACCTTCATCAACGAAGATTTTCGCTACAGTTAACTCGTCGATATCAGCGCCGTCATTGTGCTCTGCGTTGGCAATTGCCGACTCAAGTACTTTTTTAACTAAAACAGCAGCTTTCTTATTGCTGTAAGTTAAAACTTCTAACGCTTTTTCTACGTGTAAACCGCGAATTTGATCTGCTACCAAGCGTGCCTTTTGAGCCGATGTACGAGCAAAACGGTGTTTAGCTAATGCTTCCATTTTAATCTCCTATTATCGTTTGGCTTTCTTATCTGCGACATGGCCGCGATAAGTACGCGTTGGTGCAAATTCGCCCAACTTATGGCCGACCATTTCGTCAGAGACGAACACAGGTACATGCTGGCGACCGTTATGGACCGCAATGGTCAACCCAATCATATCTGGGATGATCATAGAACGACGAGACCAAGTCTTAATTGGTTTTTTGTCGCTCTTTTCCACTGCAGCTTCTACCTTCTTCAGCAAGTGTAGGTCAATGAAGGGACCCTTCTTGAGAGAACGTGGCATGGTGAATCCTCGCTGTTATTTATTTCGACGACGTACGATAAGTTTATCGGTACGCTTATTACTTCGGGTTTTCTTACCTTTGGTAGGAACGCCCCAAGGCGATACTGGATGACGGCCACCAGAGGTACGACCTTCACCACCACCGTGCGGGTGATCTACTGGGTTCATGGCAACACCACGAACTGTTGGACGAATCCCGCGCCAGCGAGATGCACCTGCTTTACCTAATGAACGAAGCATATGTTCAGCGTTACCGATTTCACCAATAGTGGCACGGCAATCTGACAATACTTTACGTACTTCACCAGAGCGAAGACGTAATGTTACATATCCTGCATCACGCGCTAAAATTTGCGCGTAAGCACCAGCAGAACGTGCAATTTGTGCACCTTTGCCTGGCTTCATTTCGATGGCATGAACTGTTGAACCAACTGGTATATTAAGCATTGGTAACGTGTTACCTGCTTTAATTGGCGCATCAGCTCCAGATTGAATTGCATCACCTGCTTTTAGACCTTTAGGGGCTAAAATGTAGCGACGCTCACCATCTGCATAAAGCACTAATGCGATATTTGCAGAACGGTTTGGATCATATTCTAGACGCTCGACTTTGGCTGGTATGCCGTCTTTATTACGTTTAAAATCAACCATGCGGTAATGCTGCTTATGACCACCACCGATGTGACGTACCGTAATACGACCATTGTTGTTACGACCACCAGATTTGCTCTTAGTATCAAGTAAAGGTGCATGTGGTGCGCCTTTATGCAAATCATGGTTAACAACTTGGACAACGTGACGACGACCGGCAGAAGTTGGCTTAGCTTTCAATAATGGCATTTCTAATCCCCTTCTTACTCGCCTGCACCGACGAAGTCGATGTCTTGACCTTCTTTAAGCACAACATATGCTTTTTTCCAGTCACTGCGTTTGCCGAAAGACTGACCGTGACGTTTGGTTTTACCCTTACAATTCACAGTACGAACGTTGTTTACTTCAACTTCGAAAAGTTTTTCAACAGCAGCTTTAATTTCTGCTTTGTTCGCGTCTTTAACTACTTTAAATACAACAGTATTATTTGCTTCAGCTGCCATTGTAGACTTTTCTGAAACGTGAGGTGCTAAAAGCACTTTTAATAAACGTTCTTCGTTCATGCTAATGCCTCCTCAAGTTGTTTCAGTGCGTCTGCAGTAATTAACACTTTTTCAAATGCAATTAAGCTAACTGGATCAATACCCTGCACATCGCGTACGTCAACTTTATACAAGTTACGTGACGCTAAGAATAAATTCTCATCGACCTCAGGGGTCACGATTAATACGTCAGTTAAATCATAAGTACTAAGTTGCGTTAATAACGCTTTAGTCTTTGGTGCGTCAACACCGAATTTTTCAACAACGATTAAACGATCTTGACGAATCAATTCAGATAAGATGCTACGGATTGCGCCGCGATACATCTTTTTATTCACTTTTTGTTCAAAGCTACGAGGTTTCGCTGCAAATGCACGACCACCACCAACCCAGATAGGGCTTCGGATAGTACCAGCACGGGCGCGGCCTGTACCTTTTTGGTTCCATGGTTTCTTACCACCACCACGGACTTCAGCACGAGTTTTTTGTGCTTTTGTACCTTGACGCGCGCCAGCACCGAAAGCAACGACTACTTGATGAACAAGTGCTTCGTTGAATTCAAGCCCGAAGGTCGCATCTGATACTTCAAGGATGCTATTCGCATCTTTTAATGTTAATTCCATCAGTTTACTCCCTACACGTTACGCTTTAACAGCTGGACGGATAATAACATTACCGCCAGTTGCGCCAGGAACGGCACCTTTAATTAATAAAAGGTTGTTTTCAACATCAACACGTACCAGTTCTAAAGACATAGTAGTGACGCGTTTGTTGCCCATTTGGCCCGCCATCTTCTTACCTTTAAATACTTTACCTGGTGATTGGTTTTGGCCAATTGAACCAGGCGCACGGTGTGATAATGAGTTACCGTGAGTCATACGCTGTGAGCTGAAGTTCCAACGCTTGATAGCGCCTTGGAAACCTTTACCTTTTGAGGTACCAGCTACGTCGACTTTAGTGACATCATTGAAAAGTTCAACAGTGATTTCACTGCCTACTTCTATACCTTCGCCTTCATTTCCGTCAAGACGGAATTCCCACAAACCACTGCCTGCTTCAACACCGGCTTTAGCAAAATGACCTGCTTCAGCTTTGTTGACACGGCTAGCTTTCTTATCGCCAGCAGTAATTTGTAGAGCACGATAACCGTCTGTTTCCTCAGTACGTAACTGAGTAACACGGTTTGGGGTCGCTTCAATAACGGTCACAGGAATAGACACACCATCTTCAGTGAAGATACGCGTCATACCTACTTTACGACCGACTAGACCAATCGCCATATTAAAACCCTCTCTTGTTAGCCCAGGCTGATTTGAACATCAACACCGGCAGCCAAGTCCAATCTCATTAATGCATCAACTGTTTTATCAGTTGGTTCAATGATATCTACTAAACGTTTATGTGTACGAATTTCATACTGATCACGTGCGTCTTTATTGACGTGCGGAGAAGTAAGAACTGTATAACGCTCTTTGCGCGTTGGTAATGGAATAGGTCCAGATACCTGTGCGCCTGTACGTTTCGCCGTTTCCACGATCTCCGCAGTTGATTGATCAATCAACTTATGGTCGAACGCTTTCAAACGTATGCGAATTCTTTGATTTGGCATCGATTAAGCTCCAATCGAAAGAACAAAAAAAATCACCTTCCCGACCCCTATTAATGGTAGAAAAGATGTGCGTAAACCGATGATCCCATATCGGGATCCTGTTCATAGTACTAGTATGCGCCCTTGCATTAAGCATGTTTGCTGCCGATATACCAATTTAATGTACCTGTTATATCGACTACTAATAACGTTGTCTTCTTAGACAATTCGGCGCAAATTATACATGTAATATGAATTTATGCAAGTGCTGTCTCTGTTTAATTACTACAGGCTTTGTCTCCTGCCCTTAAGCACGGTTTTACTATCATTTATATGTCTGATTACCTTTTTAGCTATTCTTCGACTATCTTTTAAATAACTGAGTTATATCTTTATTTTACGGAGTTTATCTATTAATACCTCAACGAATACTGCGGCCAACATTGCTGACATTCAGGCTATTTTAAATGCTCATGAGAGTCTTTTTGATGCGTTCGAGACATTGCAGCAGGTATTGTTATCCCATTTTTCGGTTGAACGTGTGAGTATTTTTCAGCGCCGAAAACAACAGCAAGACTTGTTAGCACGCTTTAAAACAGGAAAAACGACTCAGCAAATATCAGTTCCCATTTCCCCGCTCTCTATCGCTGGATATGTCGCCTTATCTCAAGAACCCGTAATTATTGATGATCCCTATGACGCCCAAGCATTGTTTGCCATCCATCCTCGCTTACGCTTTGCTGATAAATTTGATAAACAAAATCAATTTACGACGCGTAATATTTTATGTATCCCCATCATACATGCCAACGTGCTACTTGGCGTTATTCAGTTTATTAACCATGTTGATGGCTTTACTGATGCAGATTTACATGCGGGGTTACAATTAGCCACATTGCTCGGTCAACAGTTTAGGTATGAATTAGGTGGAACAGTGCGGCCTTTGGATACATTAGTCCATCGAGAATTAATTAGTGAAAAATCCCTCACTACGCTCCTAGAAGATAAGTATGTCAAAACAGATCCTAAGCTACTTATGCAAAAACTAATCGGTGAGCACCGTATTGCGCCAGCTGATATCGGTCGTTCACTATCTATGCATTATCAAGTTCCTTTTATTCAATATGATCCTGACAAGTATCATGTTTACAGTAATGAACATCGCTTAAATGTGTCTTATCTAAAACGTAATCTCGTTGCTATTATTGCTGATTCGAATGACAAACCCATTATATTAATGTCCCAACCTAATAATGCATCATTGATTATGGAGATTGAGCGCGCATTGAGTATTGATGCTTATGAAATTGCGGTAGGGTTGGCGACTCATATATTGCAGTTTCTTGGTGAATCTGACAGTGGTGTTGGCCCAGGCGAAATGGACGAAATCCTTGATGAGATTGGTACCACTAGCGATGATAGCGATGAACACTTCGAAGAAATGTCTGATGATGCACCGGCTGTCGTTCGCTTGGTATCACGGATATTACATGATGCCAAACGACTTAATGCATCCGATATCCATATTGATCCAGAAAAATCTGCTCCTACACGCGTTCGTATGCGTGTTGATGGTGTATGTCGCGATATTAATCAAGTGCCGGCCTCCCATCATAATGCCGTCATTGCACGGATTAAGATCATGGCTAATTTGAATATCGCAGAAAAACGCACCCCCCAAGATGGTAAGCTTGCATTTAAGTTATCCGGCCAATTAGTTGAAGTTCGGGTTGCGACGATTCCAACTGTCGCCGGTGAAGGGGTGGTCATGCGTATATTGGCAACTGGTGGTGCCATGCCGATTGATAAAATGAACCTTTCTAATCAAAACATGACAATGCTTAAAAACATTGTCCGTCGACCTCATGGTATTATGTTAGTAGTAGGACCAACGGGCTCGGGTAAAACCACAACACTCCACGCGATACTGGGCTATTTGAATACACCAGACAAAAAAATTTGGACAGCTGAAGACCCCGTTGAAATTACCCAAGCAGGATTACAGCAGGTCCAAGTGAATCCCAAAATTGGGTTTACCTTTGCAAACGCCCTGCGTGCATTTTTACGTGCTGATCCTGATATTATATTAATAGGTGAAATGCGTGACAAAGAAACCGCACATGCAGGAATAGAAGCATCACTCACGGGTCATTTAGTGCTTTCTACTCTGCACACCAACTCTGCGCCGGAAACGATTACACGATTATTAGATCTTGGGTTAGATCCGGTTAATTTTTCTGATGCCTGTGTCGGCATTTTAGCCCAGCGGCTTATCCGGACGTTGTGTCCTGAGTGTAAAACGTCCTACACCGCATCTGCTGACGAACTCGCATTTATTGAACGTCAGTATGGTAGTGCCGTCATTAATGAATTGTCGCTTTCACAGCCAGTTACATTATACCAAGCTAACGGTTGTGAACACTGTGGGGATATTGGTTATAAAGGAAGGACCGGCGTCCATGAATTATTGCGGATGACTCCAGAGTTACGTGGTTTGATTTATCATAATTCAAATGTCTCTGAACTGGCTAAACAAGCATCTCAAGACGGGATGCGCACATTAATGCAAGATGGGATCAAAAAAGTATTGTCAGGGATCACTGATATTAAACAGATACAAATTTTGGGTGGCGTGGATTAGGTTTAACTAGATATTTGTTCATAACGTTTGGATATTTAATTGATCAATATCTAATTGTGTAAAGCAATTGAAGTGTAAGTCAATTTGGGATTCAGATTGCTGTGGTAGTTGATATTTATACGACCAAGCTTGCATTTGCGCACGATTAGCTGCTTGAATATCATAAAGGTAATCACCGACATAGGCTAATTCGCTTGGTGCAAAACCCCATTGTTTAGCTATAAAAAGTAATGCTTCAGGATCCGGTTTGCACGTTGCATCTTCTCGTGTCAGTACCAATTTTATTGGAATATTATGATTATCAATTTTAAGTGATGTCGCTACACGGCAATTACGGGTGACAATAGCCATGGGCACATCTTTCATGCGTAACTGCTCAATGAATGCTTCAGCGCCAGGGATCCATTGACAGTTCAAGGCATCTTCAAGTTCCATTTGTTCAACTAATTGTTGCGCGGCGGCCTTCGTTGCAGGATCATCGATGTGTTTGATGTACGCTAAAATGTCTTGGTCATGTGGACAGCCAACCTCGTTTTTTAGCTTTACAAAATCAAGATCACTCGTCACTAACGTGCCATCCAAATCGAAAATAAAGCCTTTTATTAGTTTTTTATACATTCCATAATTACCCAACACATACGATTGCAAGTAATATACATGCTATAGTCGATACTTGCTGTAGATTTAATCACTATTTGCATTCTATTTTCGGGATATCCTTCCACTGAGTCGTATACTGCGGAGATAAATATGCGCGTCGCATGCGCCATTTGGGTTGTATTCCTTTAGCAGCAACGCCTAGTGTATGCGCTCCATATTTACGATTAATATGATCCATACACGCCATTAATTCTGGTCGCTCTGGATTACTATCAAAAAGATCGGTTTGGATGAACTCATTTTGTACTAACTCTATCGCCCCGGCACCTGATTTGTGAAACACAACGCCAAGTTTGAATATTTGCAGCGCAGCCTCAGTAGCAGCCAATACTAACTGTGTGGTATCAGATGTCGGCACGGCAAAACGATGAATACACGATTTATGATAATACTGATCAGGTTGAAAAGGATTGGCGCGCGCAAAAAACTGTATTGCTTTGACCGCGCTCTTTTGCCGCCTGGCTTTCGCACCAACATGCTCAGCATGTAGACATAATGATTGTCTCAAGCTGGTATAGTCTGTTACTTTTTCACCGAACGCACGAGTCGAAAATATTTGTTGTTTCGCTGCTCGGGTTTCCGTCCACGCTAAACAAGTTTCACCATTGAGTTCACGTACTGTACGCTCAACCTCAACTGAAAATTGTTTTCGCATCGCTTTTGGCGAAGCGCATGCTAATTGCCACGCATTGTTAATGCCCATAAATGTCAAACGCTGTGCGATTTTTTTACCCACTCCCCACACGTCTTGGGTCTGCATTTGTTGTAATATTTGTTCACGTACGACAGGAGAATCAATCACCGCAATACCACGATGAAACCCTGGTAGGCGCTTACCTGCATGACTCGCGGCTTTTGCTAATGTTGGCGTACTCGCAATACCGACTCCTACCGGCAAGCGCACTTCACGCCACACTGCTCGGCGAATATCTTGTCCATAGACTTCCCAACCGCTTTCAGGTACAAATCCACTAAACTGCAAAAAACACTCATCAATCGAATAAACATGTTGTTCTGGGGCAAAGCGTGCCACGACATCCATCATTTTCGTAGACAGATCATCATACAATTCATAATTAGAAGAACGTATCACACAGCCAAATTTGGCGAGTTGGTCTTTCACCTCATGATATGGCCCGAACTTCTTTACGCCTGTTTGTTTAGCACGCTCACACATAGCACAAATGCAACCATCATTATTCGTTAAGACCACCACAGGCTTACGTCGAATACTCGGATCAAAAACTTTTTCTGCTGACGCATAAAAACTATTAGCATCCACTAAGGCAAACATTTACTGACCATTTTAGAACTACGGTGCATCCGGATCGAGCGTATAACAATCCCTTCTTCATCAAACACATCACCAGCACTCAGCACATAAGGTACATGCTCATCCGCGCCCGAGAGTAACACTAACGCTTTACGGTCGAATAATTTACAGACAAAAACCCCATTTAAGTTCGCCACAACAATATCGAATGACGCACGGTGTGCTGCGCGATCAACAATCAATAAATCACCATCAAAGATGCCGTATCCAGTCATCGAATCACCTTTCGCCAACCCTATAAACGTGGCTGTAGGGTGATCAATGAGCAGCTCATCTAAGTCCAACCCAAGTTGTTTATATTCCGCTGCTGGGGATTCAAAGCCGGCAATGCCTGCTTGCGCCGCGAGCGGTATCACTTGTAACATGACCTGTACCTCACTCATTAATGTCTATCATTACCCAGCAAAAAAAACTGGACATACATACAGTATAGATCATTCTTGAAAAAGTAAATATTAACTGTTAATTTATACAGTATTGAGTATACTTATTAAATAGTAGCAACACTGGAGCGCAATCGTGGCCGTAATTACACAATATGTAGTGCAACATAAAGGGGTAGATAAACTTGTGACTACCGACAAAAAAGAAGCTGACAAATACGATAAAATGTTAAGTATCGCTGATAACTTAGCAGTGTATATAGCAGCTAAAGGTATCGAACTAGATGAAAGTATCTGCGAAGAATTATCGATTGTGCTCGCCAAAAACAAAGAGGGTGTGGCTAAATTATTCCGCGGTTTGGATGCTGATGAAGTCCTAGAATCCGAAAGTGCTGACATCGTCTCAATTAATGAAGCGGCAGGCGAATAGCCTTATAACAATGACATAAAAATTAATACGCAGAGAGCGCTGTGAGTCTTGGTTAATCATCTATACTAACTATTATAATGACTAATTGACAGGTAGATCCGTGAGCCTAAGCACCCAGCAGGCGCTGTTTGAGCGTATTTTTTCGCGCACCTTAACCCATGAAGGTGTCTTTAGCGATCACCCTCAAGACCTTGGCGGGGCGACTAAATATGGTATTACCCAACATACGTTAAACGCATATCAAGACAATCTAAGCGTCACCACTAAAAGCTTAACAGCTGAAGATTCCCCTGACTTAGCAAAAGCCACGATCACGTCGTTAACTCAAGCTCAGGCCATGCAAATATACTGGGTTATGTATTATCAACAACCCAAAATCTATTTACTCTCCAGTGCCATACAACCTGTTATCTTTGATATGGCTGTCAATCATGGTCCCAAGCAAGCTATCAAATTATTGCAACACGTACTCAACCTTAGTGGTCTGGTTAATATCAGTCAAGACGGGCAATTAGGTCCTATTACCGCCCGCGCTTGTGATCAGGTCTATCAACAAATGGGCGACTACTTAATTAATGCATTGTGTGATGAACGAATCGCATTTTATCATCGTATTGTCGCACGGCAGCCGAATCAACAGATTTTTTTAAATGGCTGGCTACGCCGAGCCCAAACATATTATTTAGCGTAATCAATCCCCCCCATTACATTACAAAAAAGACAAGGAGTTAGCATGGGTATATTACACTCTGTTCCAGTCATCGGAGATTTAATCGAAAAACTCTCCAATGGCATCGATGAGCTAGTCACCAGTGATGAAGAAATGGGACAAATCGATATAGAAAAACAACGTATAGCACTACAAACCCTCACCGCTGAACTCAAAGAACAGCACATGCAATTACAGATCAATATGGCACAAGCCAATCATCCTAGTATTTTTGTTGCCGGCGCTCGTCCTGCAATCATTTGGATTGGCGCATTAGGGTTAGCGTATGAAGCTCTACTGAGACCGTTAGGCACTTGGCTTATTATGCTAAGCCTAGATATGAGTGAAATATTAGGCGAAGCCGCATTTCAAGAAGCGACAAGTGAACAAATTCAAACCGTGGCGCAATTTTATCAGCTACCATCAATGAACACTGAGCTGTTTATGCCTATTATTCTGGGTGTGTTAGGGATTGGAGGGTTTAGAACATGGGAAAAAATCAACGGTAAAGCCCGTAATAATATGCAACCCGAATCCGCAGAATTTGAAGCCATGACCAAAATAATGTTAGAAAAGCATAAGTACCAACAACAAAAAGTCAAAGAACAACTCACTGGCAATCCTTCAGTTGACGCATTTAACCAAGCGCGACAAAAAGGTGACTATCGCCCTAAATACACGTTAGAATAATTAGACTAAATAAATAATAGGATAATGACATGCGATATTTACATACAATGGTACGAGTCAAGGATCTAGATGCGTCTTTACACTTTTATTGTGATTTATTAGGATTGGTGAATGTACGCCGTTATGACAGTGAAAAAGGTCGTTTCTCATTGATCTTTTTGGCAGCCCCCGATGATGTTGAACGAGCCAAAGTCGATCAAGCTCCGTTAGTTGAACTGACTTATAACTGGGATCCAGAAGAATACACTGGCGGTCGTAATTTTGGCCATTTAGCATACCGAGTGGAAAACATCTATGATACCTGTCAACGCTTACAAGCTGGTGGTGTACTGATCAGTCGTCCCCCTCGTGATGGCCATATGGCATTTGTACGTTCTCCTGATGGGATCTCAATTGAGCTTCTACAAGAAGGTGACAACCTTGAGCCACAAGAGCCATGGGCAAGTATGTCAAATACTGGTGAGTGGTAGCGGTAATGACGCCTGCGATCAATGCCGCTAAACGCGCTAACGTTGAATTTAGCACACTAAGTTACGCGCATGATCCGCAAGCGGCGTCATATGGCTTAGAAGCAGCCCAAAAGTTAAATATTGACCCACAATCGGTGTACAAAACATTAGTGACCGATTGTGATGGTCAGCTAGTCGTGGCGATTATACCGGTTGCCGAAAAACTCTCGTTAAAACAAGTCGCCAAGGCTGCAAAAGCAAAAAAAGCTAGCATGGCCGACCCGGCATTAGTCGCTAAAAAAACCGGCTATGTCATGGGTGGCGTTAGCCCTTTAGGTCAAAAGTCTCGCCTGACCACAATTATTGCCAACCAAGCACAAACCTTAGTGACCATGCATGTTAGTGCTGGTAAACGAGGGTTAGAAATTGCCCTTGCACCACAATCTTTACAACAGTTAACACAAGCAACATTCGCCGATATCTGTGCATAATCTTTATTATTCGACTAAAATCAGTTAACGTATTCGATATAAGAATAATAAAAATGCGAATGGAGTCATCCTATTGATCGCGATTGCACTTAAGCAACTCACATTTAGTTACGCCACTACCCCCATAATAGACATTGATTCATTGGTCATTGACAATGGTGAGCGAGTCTTTATCGCCGGTCCCTCTGGATGTGGTAAAAGCACGTTACTGAATTTAATCAGTGGCACATTGACGCTACCGCAAAAAGACGACCACATTACCGTACTAGACCAATCTTATGCACAGCTTACTGCACGTCAATTAGATCGGTTTCGAGCGCACAACATGGGAATTGTATTTCAACAATTTAATTTAATTGGCTATTTAAGTGTACGGGAAAATATTGCATTGAGTACGGAGTTTCATCCGTGCAATAAAACGGCATTACTAGCCACTATTCCTGCGCTTATTGCACAATTACAATTACCCGCACATATAATCGATCAGCCCGCTAATACTCTGAGTATCGGCCAACAACAACGCGTTGCAATTGCCCGAGCATTAATCCATAAGCCAAGTATATTGATTGTCGATGAACCTACATCAGCATTAGATGAAACGGCGACAGGTAGTTTTATGCAAACATTATTAGCAATGTGCGATAAACACCACACCACGTTATTATTTGTCAGCCACGACTTACGCCTCGCGAGTTATTTTACGCGCACTATTGCACTTAACGAAATCAATCGTGTTACACATAGCGAGGCACGCTAATATGCGCCTTACATTAGCACTCAAAAGCCTACATTATCGACGCAAATCAGTCGTACTAACATTATTTGCAATTACGATCAGTTTATTCTTGTTATTTGCAGTAGAACATACTCGTCATGCTGCCAAGGCGAGTTTCACACGAACCATATCTGGTACAGATTTAATTGTGGGACCTCGCACAGGCCCAATTAATTTATTACTCTATTCTGTATTTAAAATCGGCGTACCCGCTAATACCATTAGCATGACTAGTTTCGACGTATTAGCCGCAAACAAACAAGTCAAATGGGCCGTGCCTATCGCACTAGGCGATTCTCATCATGGTTTTCCTGTTGTGGGAACGACAGCTGATTTATTTACCTATTTTCAATATGGACAAAAACAACCCCTGAAATTCAGAGCCGGTCAGCCGTTTACGCTTGATACCGATGCAGTAATTGGGGCTGAAGTTGCCACACATCATAACTATGCTATTGGTGATACCCTACATTTACATCACGGTGTCGGACATGTCAGCTTTCATGAACATGACGCTATAAGCTTTACCGTTGCAGGCATATTAGCGCCTACCGGCACACCAATAGATCAAACTGTACATGTCACGTTAGCGGGCTTGACGCTCGCTCATGATAAAGATAAGCGTATTGCGGGCAGCCAAGAATCCAATAATATTTCAGCGATTTATATCGGGCTACAGTCTAAAATTGGGACCTTATTGATGCAACGTGCGGTCAATCAATATCAGGCTGAACCATTAATGTCGATTATCCCTGGTGTGGTGTTGAATGAGTTATGGCAACTCGTCGGTTTTGTTGAAACTCTATTACTAGGGATCGCTTGGCTCATCGTGTTATCCACCTGCATCGGTTTAGCGACTATGTTACTAGCCTCCATGCGCGAACGTACTCAAGAATTAGCCGTACTGCGCAGTGTTGGTGCACCACCAAGTGTTATTTTTTGGTTGATTCAAGCCGAAGCCTTGGTGATCACACTCGTCGCAACGCTCCTCAGTTTGACACTGTTATTTGTCAGTTTGCAGGTAACGAATACTTGGGTCGCAGAAACTTTTGGCATATTTATTGATAGTAATATTTTTACGATACATACGCTATGGATTGCATTGGGCGCAATTAGCGCAACATTTTTGACAGCCTGTGTACCGGCGATATCCGCCTATAAACAAGCACTGCATATGACATTAAACTAATATTTAAGCTATTACTTAAGCTATTACATAAACGATAAAAGAAGAGTAAATAATGAATCAACTCACTGTGAAAGCACTCTTGCCCCTGTTCTTACTTAGCACGACCGTGTTGACTGCACAGGCGCACACTGAACAAGATACCTTATGGCATATCCATACAGCTAACAAAGCAACAAACACAGTGAGTAGCCAGCATTTCACATTAGATGAGTCACGTTTAGCACAAGATCTAACCCAAGCCCAATATGCACAGGTTCAAGTTCCGGGTCCTGATGGGGTTATGCATACTTTTCGTTTGAGCGATGCAGGGATCATGCCTGCTAAATTAGCCGCTAAGTTTCCAAATATACGCGCCTTTACCGGTATTAACATCACTGATCCTAGTCTTACCGGTCGCTTTAACTTTTCGTCCAAAGGCATGAGTGCCATGTTTGATGCACCATTAGATAATGATCTTGAACGGATCTTTATTGATCCCATCATGGACACCGACAATGAATACCGTAGCTACAAAGTTACGCCAGAAGCACAACAACTAGCCCAACAACGTTTTACTAAATATGCGCCAAAAGTAATGGATGTTAACCGCGTATTTGAACCGTCTGTTCGAGCGCAAAAAACCGGACAACCGAACACGACCCAAGATCGTATTACATACCGTCTTGCGATGACTGCGACCGGAGAGTATACCCAATATCATGGCGGAACAGTTGCAGATGCAATGGCTGAAATCGTGATTATGGTCAATCGCTTGAATGACATTTTCGAAGTCGAACTTGGCGTTACATTGCAATTAGTCGATGATAACGATCAGTTGATTTTTACCAATGCGGCCACCGACCCTTTTAACAATGATTCACAAGATGGCGACCTGAATCAAACGGTGACAGATAACCGTATAGGTAGTGCCAATTATGATATTGGCCATATCGTCAATACCAATGGCGGTGGTCTTGCAGTACTAGGTGCATTATGTTGGGATGGGTACAAAGCTGATGGTATTACGGGTAGCGGCTCGCCGACCAACGATGCCTTTTGGGTGGACTTTGTTGCCCATGAACTCGGCCATCAATTTGGTGCTAACCACACATTTAACGCCACTACCGGTAGTTGTGGTGGTGGTAACCGAGAAAGCGAGGCTGCATATGAAGTCGGTGCAGGTACAACTATCATGTCGTACGCTGGGATTTGTGGAGAACAAAATATCACTGGGCAAGTAGATGATTATTACCATGTTCATTCTTTAAATGAAATGGCAGCCGAAATTGAATTTGCGCGCCAAAACACCCCCAATTGCGGGATCAGAATTGCGTCTCAGAACACCCATCCTCAAGCGAATGCAGGGAATGATTATATTATCCCTGCAAATACCCCCTTTATCCTGACGGGTGAAGCAACAGATGCAAACACTACCGACACATTAACCTATTCTTGGGAGCAGTATGATTTAGGCACTGCAACAAGCAGTAAATTAGATGATGAAACCGATAATGGCGATGGCCCGTTGTTTCGTTCTTTGAGTCCAAGTAATGGACCACAACGTTATTTTCCGAAAAAAATCAGTGCGCTGCAACGTTTAACTAGCAATGGAGAAACATTGCCAACGACCAACCGAGACCTAAATTTTCAGTTTACCGTTCGCGATAATCAAGGCGGGAGTGCATCTGACCAAATGCAGCTAACCGTCATTGATACTGGCACTGCATTTGAAGTGACGTCTCCAGCTCGTAATGATGTTTATACATCAAATCCGATTACCGTAGCATGGACTGTTGCAGGCACTGATCAAGCACCGATTAATTGCACGACGGTTGATATTGAATTATCGAATAACACCGGTGGAACTTATCCGCTAAGGCTTGCAGCGAACGTCCCTAATAATGGCAGTGCATTGGTTAATTTACCAAACACCGATGGTGAGCAACGTTTCCAAAATATTCGCGTAGTATGCAGTAACAATATCTTTTATAGTCCTTCGGAAGGTGTGTTTTCGTCGAATATCACAGCACCACCAGCAGTCATTGTCACAGGACAAAACACTTTATCTGTAGCTGAAGACACTTCGTTAACACTGGTAATTAACAACTTTACCTTTAGTGAAACTCCTGAACTCATCACAGTTCAACCCGGTGAAAATTACGCTATCGCAAATAATACCATTACCCCTGCGAGTAATTTCACCGGCCCTTTGGCGGTCAATATAGTCGCAACATTAAATGGACAAACCAGCAACGTATTTATTGCTAACGTGACAGTCACACCGGTGAACGACGCCCCCATTGCCAACGAAGATGTCGCTATCATCATGCAAAACTCCACAGATAATGTCATTGCTGTGTTGAATAATGACACGGATGTAGATACAAATGACATCCTTACCGTTGTTAGCACCCAGCTATCCGCTGAAGGTACGGCGACGATTGTGCCAACAGGAATTAGCTACACACCTGCTGTTGGCTTTTTGGGTACCGAAACAATCAATTACACGATCAGTGATGGTACAGCACAAGCTTCAACAACCTTGACGATCACAGTAGAAGAGCCTGCGCCAAATTTACCGCCGGTTACCACCGCCGACACTGCAACAACCACAACAGGCACCACCATTAATGTGTTGGTATTAGCCAATGATACCGACACTGAAGGAGATACATTGACGCTCTCTTCGGCAGTCACCAATGGTTCAGGTGCTGTTAGCGTGGTAGGAAACAACGTACGTTATGTTAGTGCGGCTAATTTTACTGGTAACGAGGTGATTACCTATACTATTAGCGATGGATCTAACACTGCAACTGGCACCCTGACAGTGACAGTTAACGCAGCGCCAACCCAGGCACCTACTCCACCATCAACTGGTGGAAGTTCTGGTGGTAGCATGAGCTTTTTTGCATTATTATCGCTGCTGATCATCGCCACGCGTCGTGGTTTACGTTTACAACAAGGATAATAAGTATGAAATTATACGGTTCGTATACCTCGCCTTATGTGCGCCGTTTACGCTTAATATTAATGGACGTCAAATATGACATGATTGATGCACCAACCTCATCAGCCGAGGGTCGAGCTATATTACGCAAACTCAATCCGACGATGAAAATTCCAATGTTTGAAGATAATGGATTGGTATTATGTGATTCAACAGTCATTGCTCAATACTTACATGAAAAATTAGCGCGCCCGTATTTATCTATACCACAGCTCAATTTACTCAAAATCATTGATGGTATTACTGACTCTTATATTCAATTATTTTTGTTGGATAAATCGGGATTTGATACCACTGATGATAAAATGTATTTCAACTTGCAACATGAGCGCATTGAGCGTTCGTTTAAATACTTAGAAAATGTTGTGGCAGATAAACACATTTCTGCGACGGAATGGAACTATCTAAGTATCAGTTTATATACGTCTTTGGATTGGGTAAAAGTGCGTAAGCTGCATGATTTTTCTCATTTAGAGGCCATCCAATCATTCTACACAGCGGTTTCACACCGAAAAGATGTCAAATCGACTGGTATTCCAGCCTGATCTAAGAATATTTCCTATATCTACTCAAAATTGCACTTGCTAAAATAGCAATATCTTATTCAAGTGCAAGAGTGATATATGAAACATCTATGTGCGTTGACACTACTTCTACTTAGTGTTGACACTATGGCAAATACTTCACCGTTTTCTGCTGGGCAAATTCCAAATTTTCAACAATTGTTTGATAACACAGGAACCGTGCTCAACAACATCACCAACAAAACAGGCTCGTACTATGGCACTCGCGTAAATGGTATGGATATACATGTTACTTTTGATTGCACTGTAGATAGTCGCAAGACATTCCCGATGGGGCTCCTCATTAATGCCGAGCAAAATCTTCAGTATCAAGCTAATTTTATGGAGCCAAATTTTGGTATCATTCAATTAGAATATGCGATTAATGATGAGAGCTTTCGCAGCATCGCCCATCAAGGTGCTAATGATATGATGTCATCACAAGACCATCTATTAAAGCCTGATAGATTATCAAGGTTTAACTTACCATCTGGGCACAGCATATTGAATCAAGCCATGCGTGATCGTGAGCAATATGTACAGAATAATCAGGCTGGGCATGATAGTCATAGTATAACTATCATGCTACCGGTTAGTGCAGATCAAGACAGTATTGCTGTAACGTTTAACCCGTTTCATATTAGCTGGTTAAATGCTTATACAACAACCTGTCAAAATGAAATATAGCGAAGCTAAGGAGAGTTAAAACTCTCCTCTTAATCCTAATACCACATTACGTCCTGGTAAAGGGGTCACATCCCTTAGAAATGACTGGTGAACATAAGCAAGTTCATCAGTCATATTTTCAATTTTCAGATACGCAACCCAATCCCATTTTCCTTGTGACAAATACAAATTACTGTTTAGATCTAGCATGGTGTAACCTGGAGTTTGAGTCTCAAAAGAACTGATTTGATTTTGGTTAAATACACGTTTGACCGCGACACTCGCATCCCAGTTACTACCAGAATAAGTAATCGTAGAACTCACTCGCTTAGGTGGAATTCGCGCTAGATTTCCACCGTCTTGCAAACGACCACGGATCCAATCACCTTGTGCGGCTAGCTGCCACTGACTATTCAGCGCATAATTGACTTGTGCCTCAATCCCATATAACTCAACATCTTGAGGAGTGAATAAGAACACCGGTGCCATTTCTTCATCCGCATGCGCTTGATCTGCAATGGGTTCATCAGCATGATCTTCATGACCGGCTTCGATGCTAATACCTAAATCATTTTCAAAATAGTAATTGTCGACGCGATTGTAAAACACATTTAATACCAAGCCTAAATCGCCAGAGAATTTACGGAAAGTAAAGTCTATATTATTAGATGTTTCTAACTGTGCGTCTGTTTCACGCAATTCCAGTTCAGTTTCACCATCATGCTCATGTAATGCATACACGGCACCAATTTCATAGTTACCGGTACCAATGTGCAAGCCATTTGCCAACAACTCCGCTGAACTTGGTGCGCGCTGAGCTCGTGCTACAGAGACCCCAAGATTATAGCCTTCGGTAAATTCCCATACTGCACCAAGAGAAATACTGGTAGGGGTAAACGTCTGGTCAAAATCAAATTCTTGTAAATGATCTGTATGGTCGTCTTCTGCACCTGCAATCTCTTCACCCACAATCTCATCATGATGCCCTTCGACAAAGATCTCAGGATCGAATTCAATATGATCAGACGTAACAGTGACGCGTTCAACGCGAGCACCAAATTGAATTAACACATCACCAACATGTTTTTCTTCCATCAACGCTAAACCAAGCATCTTTGTAGATGACGCAGGCGTAAACGCTTCTGCACCAATCGCATCAAAATCAGAATTTTTGCTATGTAAACTAATACCGCCTTTCCAACCGGATGTAGGTTGATGCAGTAGCGTTATTTTTGCTTCGGAGGTTTTGTTATTAAAACGCGTACCGACCATGCCGTCTTCTATTTCAGCATGGGTGTAATCGGTATAAGCTAGTTTGGTCGATATTTTACTAAAAAATTGGTCATCGAAATACAGATCGCTGAGGAATTGTAACCTGTCTTGCTGCATATCACTATAAACAGAACCCCCGTCTGCAGCTTGGTCATCTGCATGATCTTCATCATGAGCATGTCCTGGGATACCGTACTGGCGGTCGCTATTTTCATATGACAAGCCGACAAAACCGTTATCTAATAAATAACTCGCCCCTAATGTAAATCCAGTGCCTTCATATTGAGTTTCTTCGATAACGTTTCGAGCTTTATATGCATCCGCATCTCGCCATACACCATCGGCATATAGCACAACATTACCTAAACCAAGCTGACCGGCACCTGAGACATTTTTGCCAGAGTTAACCGAGCCATTAGACACTAATACGCGTGCTTTTGAATCGCTGTTTTGAGGAATACGCTCATCAACGACGTTAACGACACCACCAATCGCACCGCTACCATAAAATAACGTAGCAGGCCCGCGCAACACTTCGATTTGTTGAG
>DBBN01000058.1 GCA_002292215.1 Glaciecola sp. UBA983
GGTGATGGCAACATGTTAGGTGCAGCCCGTGTATTAGCTCGCTTTCCAATCCATGTTGTTGGCGTTAACCGCGGTAATTTAGGTTTTTTGACCGATATTGATCCTGAAACAATTACCGAAGATCTTGACGCTATATTCGCAGGCAAAGGCATTATCGAGCAGCGTTTTTTATTAGAAGTAGATGTATTTCGCCATGAATCCTTAAAATCAACCAATGTCGCCGTCAACGAAGTGGTATTACACCACGGCAAAGTTGCGCACATGATGGAATTTGAAGTTGATGTGAATGGCCGTTTTATGTTTTCGCAACGCTCAGATGGCTTAATCATCGCTACACCAACAGGTTCTACAGCTTATTCATTATCCGGCGGTGGGCCAATATTAATGCCTTCATTAAACGCCCTAACCTTGGTGCCAATGTTTCCACATACCCTGACCTCTCGACCTATTGTTGTAGATGCAGACAGTAAAATCAACTTGCGGGTGTCTAAAGTCAATTCGGATAATCTACAGGTTTCTTGTGATAGCCACATTATGTTGAGTATATTGCCAGGAGATGAAGTGGTCATTCGCAAATCACCTAATCAACTCAACCTAGTACATCCGCCTAGTTACGACTACTTTAATGTCTTAAGCACCAAATTAAACTGGGGCAGTAAACTTTATTAAAAACTGATCTTGCATGAAACCAAATTACTGTATATATTTACACTTAATGTATATTTAACCAGTGGTTTTATAGTTATGATCTTGGCACTTTCTATTGAAAATTTTGCAGTCGTAAAATCAGTCCATGTTGATTTTCGTCATGGCCTCTCCGTCGTCACCGGTGAAACCGGTGCCGGTAAATCGATAGCAATAGACGGCTTAAGTTTATGTTTAGGTGCTCGAGCTGATGCTAATGCCGTACGAAAAAACTGTGATAAAGCCTCTGTCATCGCAGAATTTGATATTGCTGCATTGCCACATGTGCAGCAATGGTTAAGTGAGTTAGAATTACATCAAGAAGAATCCCCACATGAATGTGTCATCCGCCGAGTGATATCGGCAGAGGGACGTTCTAAAGCGTTTATTAATGGTAAAACTGTTACCCTTGCTCAGCTTAAAACCTTAGGTCATTGGTTGGTGAGTATCCATGGTCAACATGCCCATCATCAATTATTAAAACCGGAAGCACAATTATCGTTACTCGATCAATTTGCACATCATCCTGAGTTGATGCAATCGGTTAAAACCAGTTTTCACGCCTACAAAAAAACCAAACATCATTATGAATGCCTTTTAGCATCACAACAACAACGCCAAGACCGCTGTCAGTTATTAAGCTATCAAGTTGAAGAACTGGATGTGTTTGGCCTGCAAGAAGGTGAATTTGAACAATTAGAAATTGAATTCAAACGTCTATCTAACTCACAAACCTTATTAGAAGAAGCACAACTGAGCTTCTATCGCTTGTACGATAATGATGACAGTAATGCTCTTTCCTTAGTTCAAAAATGCGTCACTGAATTAGAGCATCTACAAACCCATGATGCGACTTTGCAACCCATTGTTGATATCTTAAAAGACAGTGCAATTAATATTGAAGAAGCCGCAAACGAATTACGTAACTACTGTGATGAATTAGATATTGATCCGATGCGAATGCAACAAGCAGAGCAACGCTATCAACAAGTCATGGAGTTCGCGCGCAAGCACAATGTCATGCCTGAAGAGCTTTTTGCTACACACCAAGCCTTAGCGGCTGAGTATGCCGACTTACAACAAGATTCCGGCTCCCTTGAAGCATTAGCTAACGAAGTCGATACATGCTATCAAGCATACATGCAGTTCACACAAGCGTTAAGTTCATCAAGAACTAAAGCCGGAAAACAGCTCGCAGACAAAATTGTAGCATCCGTTGCACAAATGAACATGCAATACACCCAATTAGAATTTTCGGTCAATTATAATGCCCAAGCTCCAATCAATGAACTTGGCTTAGATGCGATTCAAATTTTAGTGACCACTAACCCTGGCCAACCCATGGATGTCATTGAACAAGTGGTCTCTGGCGGTGAATTGTCACGAATAGGCTTGGCGATCCAAGTCATCACCTCGCATTTGAATCACGTTCCGACCTTGATTTTTGATGAAGTCGATACAGGTATCAGTGGCCCAACAGCTTCAATTGTCGGCAGTCTGTTACGCAAACTCGGGGAAACGACCCAGGTTATGTGTGTAACTCACTTACCGCAAGTCGCTGCACAAGGACATCAGCAATTGTTTGTTAATAAACTAACCGATGGTTCGACCACAGAGACGACCATGCGCGCACTCGATGGAGAGCAACGCGTACGAGAGCTTGCTAGGTTGTTAGCTGGTGATACTTTGACCGATACTGCCATTGCAAACGCTCAAGACTTATTAAAAAAAGTCAGTTAAGCCTATTTTGCGTAAATAAACGGTAATTGAACCAATAAACGGTTGAATGGTCATAAGCACTAATATAGCATTCAATTGTCAAAAAAATACTAACTAGGCTTTTAATGAAACTGACTCCCCTAATATTGTGTCTTGTCGCAACGATTACGTTATCTGGTTGTTCAAATTGGATTTTTAGAATTGATATACCACAAGGTAACTATCTTGATGATCGTGATGTTAAAAAATTACGCATCGAAATGACCAAAGAACAGGTACAGTTTGTTTTAGGTCAGCCAGTGATCAAAGACAGCTTCGAACCTGACACTTGGTATTACGTGTATGAAATTAAACGTGGTATGGAAGGTCGTGGTAAAGACTTACGAAAAGAATTGATTATTACCTTTAGTGATAACAAACTCACTCAAGTAGACGGTGATTTTGAACTTGATCCAGAGTTTAATACTCCGTTAAGCTAGTTCAGTGAAGTAATTATTGGCTATAGCACTGCTTCGCTATAGCCATATACACTTCCAATTATTTATCTTGTTCGCCTTGTTGCTGACGTGTAGGCTTTTTTCTGTTTGGATTAGTGCGCTTAGGCTTAGTACCTGTCTTGACACTAGGCTTATCACTCGGTTGTGCATCACTTGTTCCTGCACGAGTTCTGCCAACATTAGGTTTA
The DNA here is from genome assembly GCA_002292215.1 of Glaciecola sp. UBA983. GTDB lineage: Bacteria > Pseudomonadota > Gammaproteobacteria > Enterobacterales > Alteromonadaceae > Opacimonas. The sequence goes on from DBBN01000058.1 coordinate 3,089, forward strand.
CCTGGTCCTGATTTACCTCTATTCCCTTTACCCTTGCCACTATTTGTTCCAGGACGCCCACCGTTAGGATTGCGTTCATTTGGTTTACGAGCACGTTGACCGTCACTTCCCGTTGCTTCAGTACCATCAGGATTAGGTTTATTGGGTGTGCCGGCACGCTCTTTGTGCTTTTTAACTGAACGGCGCATACGCTGCAATGTCACATGGTCAAGTTTATTATCACCAATACCCACGACGGTTTCAGTTTCAACAGGCAGCTGAACTTGTTTGCGTAATGCGTTGACATCATTCAACTCTAATTCAATCCACGCACCTTGTGGTAAACGTTTTTGCAATGATAATGGACCGTATCTGAGGCGAATTAAGCGTGATACTTGCACCCCTTGAGATTCCCATAAACGGCGTACTTCACGGTTACGACCTTCGGATAAAGACACGTTAAACCACGAGTTAATGCTCTCTTCTTCATTGGGGCGCGCGATGATGTCGGTAAATTTGGCAATACCATCATCTAACTCAACACCCTTTTGTAACGTTACCAATGTCTTGGCATCCACTTCACCAAATACACGTACGGCATATTCACGTTCAACTTCATGACGCGGGTGCATCAAGCGATTAGCCAGTTCACCATCATTAGTAAACAATAATAATCCTGCGGTATTTAAATCCAAGCGACCGACGGCAATCCAGCGGCCTGAATTAATATTTGGCAGACGATCAAACACGGTTAAGCGTCCCATCGGATCTGTTCGAGAACATAACTCACCTTCTGGCTTGTTATACATTAATACACGACACACAGGCGCATTTTGATCACGTTTAAGTAGATTATTATCAACACGAATTTGATCTGTCGGTTCTACTCTATCGCCCAAGGTGGCAATTGCGCCGTTGACAGAAACTCTGCCTTGTTCAATCCATGTTTCCATCTCACGACGTGAACCAACACCGTTGTTGGCTAGGACTTTTTGTAATTTATCTGACATTAATGTATTTGCTCAGTTGAAGGTAAATCAGTTTCATCTGCGGCTTGAGTGTCCACCGTTGATGAAGGGTCGGATGATGATTCATCCAACATTATTGGCTCTTGTGCTTTATCCAATGCTGATAAAAAGTTATCGGCATCGGGTAATTGTGCAAGGGAAGCCAACCCAAAATAATCTAAAAATCCTTTTGTGGTTGCATATAATGCGGGTCTTCCTGGCACTTCTTTGTGCCCGACCACGTCAATCCAATCTCGTTCGGTCAACGTTTTAATGATATTTGAACCTACGGCGACACCACGAACTTGTTCAATTTCACCGCGGGTAATGGGTTGTCGGTAAGCGATTAACGCTAAGGTTTCTAAATACGCACGAGAATATCGAGGTGCACTTTCTTCCCATAATCTACCTAACCATTCGCTTAAGTTATCTTGGGTTTGAAAGCGATACCCACTACCTAATTCTAGCAAGTTAATCCCGCGAGGTTGGTAGTCTAACACTAATTCGTCAATCACATGCTTTATTGATAGTTTAGATAGGTTAAAATCCATCAGCACGGTTTGTTTCAGCCGGTTAATCGAAATCGGTTTATCGGAGGCAAAAATAGCGGCCTCGATGAGTTGTTTCAGCTGCTCATGTTTAATTTTCACCATGCTACTCCTGCTGGGCTAAGCGGACATGTACATCGCTGTATGCTTTAACCTGAACGCATTCTAACATACCTTCTTTAACTAACTCTAATACTGCTAAAAAACTCACGACACAGCCACTGCGCCCTTCTTCAGCTGAAAACAAAGCAGTTAGTGGCATAAAGTCACTATCTCGCAGCATATTTAATATCCGTGACATCCTCTCTCTGGTGGATAATTGCTCACGTTCGATGTGATGATGCGTTAAGACAGCACTGCGTGCTACCGCTTTTTGAAATGCCAACACCAATGCCTGCAGCGATACTTCTGGTAACAATGGCTGTGCGGCGATGTTTGGGGCTGCCACCGCTTTAGCATGAAACATATCTCGCTCTAAACGCGGTATCGCATCTAATTGCAACGCCGCATCTTTAATAATTTCATATTCTTTTAAACGACGAATGAGCTCAGCTCGAGGATCATCTTCTTCATCAACTATCTCTAGCTTGGGCAATAACAGTCGGGATTTAATTTCCGCTAACATCGCCGCCATTAACATGTAATCCGCGGCAAGTTCCAACTTCATATCGACCATGACTTCGACATATTCCATATATTGCTTAGTAATATCAAACACAGGCAAATCGACGATTTCTACTTTTTGTTTGCGGATCAAATACAGCAGTAAATCTAAAGGCCCTGAAAATGTCTCTAAGATGACTTCTAGCGCATCAGGTGGAATATACAAATCAATCGGTTTTTCGACTAACGCTTTACCATTGACAAAAGCTAACGGTAGCGGTTGTTGTACCATATCTGGCAGCGAGGGTGGCCCTGATGGTGAAGAGTCACTCATACTCAATCCAATCGCTTATACAAAATGGCTAATATCGCCAGAGCCTTGACGTAAAATTTGCATCTCATCTTCCGATAAATCAATCACAGTGGTCGGTTGTTCACTCAGATAACCACCATGAATAATCAGACCAACACGACGTTCTAACTTATCCCTAATGATTTCTGGATCTGATTCAGCCACGCCTTCACCTGGCATAATTAATGTCGTGGACATAAGTGGTTCACCAAGCTCCTCTAAAAGCGCCAGTGCTATCGCATTATTTGGAACACGGATCCCAATCGTTTTACGTTTTGGATTTTGTAAACGCTTAGGCACTTCTTTGGTGGCTTTAAACACAAACGTGTAAGGCCCAGGTGTGTTATTTTTTAATAATCGAAACGCGACATTATCAACGCGCGCATAATCTGAGAGTTCCGATACATCACGACACATCAGGGTAAAATTATGGGTTTTGTCTAGTTCTCGTATCTTACATAATTGTTCAAGCGCATTTTTGTTATCCATTTGGCAGCCAATTGAATAGCCTGAATCTGTTGGATAAACGATGACTTCACCTTGTTTGATCAGTTCAACGGCTTGTTTGATTAGTCTTGCCTGAGGGTTATCCGGGTGGATATAGAAAAACTGACTCATATCAATTCCTTATTTAATGGCGCTATCTGGCTCCAATTACTCCATATTGGAGTCAACTCTGCGCTAATATCTAAGCGCTTTCCTAATTCAGTCCAACGGCTAGGAAAATGAAAATCAGAACCTACTACTGCTTTAAGGTTGTATTCTACCGCAAGTTTAGCCAGAAGTGCTTTTTTTGTTGATTGCATATTAGGGTGTGTCACTTCCATGCCATCCCCGCCCCATCCACTAAAATCACTTAACAACTTACGCAGCCATTTAGCTTTCATGTCATAACTGGCCGGATGCGCAATAGCCGCTACACCGCCGGCTTCGTGGATCCATTCAATTGCCGTCTTAACGTCAATCCACTTTGCATTGACATAAGCACGCTTGTCCTTACCTATATAGCGGGTAAAGGCTCCTTGAAATGAGCTGACTTCTCCGCGATCCAGTAAGACTTGCGCTATGTGTGCACGGGTTATTTGCCCTTGTCCTACGCGCTTCATCGCTTCATCAAACACGCCCTCAATACCACACTTAGCAAGTTTATCACACATTTGCTGGGCGCGATCCACACGTGTCTGCTCTTGCTCAGCTAAGCGAGCTGCTAAACTAGGATGTTGCTCGTCAAAATTAAGCCCTAATATATGAATATCAAAACCATGCCAGCGAGTAGTTATCTCAATCCCTGAGATAATTTGCAGTGGCCTTTTTTGCGTGTGTTGGTATGTTCGCGCTTCGACCAAGGCTTGAGTCGTATCATGGTCGGTAATAGCTAAGACATCTACTTGCATTTGATGCGCGCGCATGACTAATTCTTCAGGCGACAAATGCCCATCGGAATAGTGTGTGTGAGTATGTAAATCAATTTTCATCGGACCCAGCTTGGCGACTTATTTGCATGCGTTGCGTAATTGTCACACCTCGCTTTTAAAATAAAGGTTGACATGCGCGCGCAATTGTTAAATTCTATATGCCATTATACACCAATACGTAAAAGATAAACGATTGGTATTTAAACAATATTTAAGACGAGAGCATTAATGATTTCATTCGCACAAACAACTACAATCAACATTTGGTGGTGGCAGTCCCTCTAGGGCTGTTTGTGCGCATGTGTGTCACAAAAAAAGCCCGGTAATACGGGCTTTTTTTATGGTTGAATTTTATGCATTATTACTATCGTTTTTTAAACAAACACAGCATTAACACAAGGTATAGCTCGCGATGACCGATAATTTACATCTCACTGGAAAAGTACACAGTATCACTAATGTGATTGACTATGTTGCCGATCCCCTCGCCAGTTACTTTGATGTTACCCATGACACTTCGCACACTTTATTGCTTGAATCCGCTGAAATTGACAGTAAAGATAATTTAAAAAGCATCATGTTATTAGATGCCTGTGTCCGGTTTGAATGCAATGGTTTAGTTGTCCGTGCCGATGCCTTAAACGCAAACGGTGAAAACGCACTCAGGGTATTAGTTTCGGCATTAGGCCTATTTGTTACCAAGCAGTCATCAAATAGCGCCGAATTTACGTTTAGCTTGCCAAATGACCAATGCGATGAGGATACGCGCTTAAAATCCACAGGGGNNGTTTGACGTACTGCGACATTGTGTTAATGATATAGAGCATGACCGCAGTTTGCCCTTTGCTGTATTTTTAGGGGGATGTTTTGCGTATGACTTACTAGGTACTGTAGAAGCATTACCTGAGGTAAAAAACGGCGCGAACACCTGTCCAGACTTTGTTTTTTATCTTGCCCAAACACTTTGTGTTATTGACCACAAAGCGCAATC
>DBBN01000089.1 GCA_002292215.1 Glaciecola sp. UBA983
TTTAATTATCAATTTTAACTATCTAGTATAAAGCATTAAGTGTAATGACAAATAACGGTGTACGAGAAGTATCAATAGAAGTCAGGAGTGATCACATTTGTGGTCACTTTTTTGCTATGGCTTCACCCTGTGAAGTGCTTATTGATAGCACTGATCAGCAACAAGCATTTGCCGTGACTCAAGCCATCGCAGCGGAAGCTTGGCGCATTGAAACCAAATACTCCCGCTATCGTGATGATAATATCATACATCAAATTAATCATGCTCAGGGCCAATCAGTTGCGATTGATCCTGAAACTCAGCAACTATTAAGTCTTGCCAATACGTGCTTTGAACTCAGTGACGGGCGCTTTGATGTGACCAGCGGAGTACTCGGGCAGGTGTGGCAATTTGATGGGAGTGACAACATTCCCTCTCAAACCATGATTGAAGCTTGTTTGATATGCAGCGGCTGGCAAAATGTCTTGTTAACTGACAATAGTGTGCGCTTACTACCCGGTTACGCTATTGATTTAGGTGGTATAGGCAAAGAATATGCGGTTGACCGTTGTGTGCAACTCGCGCGTGAAATACTCCCTAGTACGTCGGTATTGGTGAACTTTGGAGGCGATATTGCAGTCACGCGTCCCCGTCAAGTTCATCCTTATTGGCAAGTCGGCATTGAACACCCTGATCCTGCTCGTGCTACGCAAATGTTAGTGACTATAGCTCAAGGTGGTTTAGCAACAAGTGGAGATGCTCGACGATTTTTATTAAAAGATGGGGTGCGTTATGGGCATGTTATCAGCCCACAGACGGGATATCCGGTTATCGGCGCGCCACGATCGGTGACAGTGGCAGGGGAAAACTGTACCCAAGCTGGATTGTTGGCGACATTAGCGATATTGCAAGGTGATCAAGCGGAAGTATTTTTACAAGAGCAGTCAGTGACTCATTGGTGTCTGTGGTAAAACAGACACCAATGAAAGTCGAGTATTAGTGCATATTAGTTCAGATTAATGTACCCAGTGATAATTTTTAGCTTTAGCATCGACCTCAAGCTGTGTCGCTTGCGGCATAAACTGGCTATTATCATCAGCAAAGAAGAATGGTGCTGGCGTTGTCTCACTACCCAGTTCTTGCATCGTTGCGGAAGCAAATACACGACCATTGATTACCGTATGACTGACAAACTCACTGCGTTTAATATCGGCGAGTACATCACCTTCAATAATCGCTAAATCAGCCACTTTGCCGACTTCGATACTACCAATTTGTTTGTCCATACCCAAATGACGAGCACCATCAATCGTTCCGCCTCGTAGCGCTTCCCAAGGGGTAAAACCACCTTGAGCCATGATCCAAAGCTCCCAATGTGCTGCTAAGCCTTCACGTTGACCATGTGCGCCAATATGTACACTGACACCATTATCGCGCAATGTTTTGGCGTACTTAGCGACTTCAATATGATTATACTGTTCGTCTGGCGCAGTAGGGCGACGAATCGAACGACTGTCTAAGAGTGTATGTGGGGTATAACGAAGTAAACGTTCGTTCTGCCATACATTGGTCCGATCATACCAGTATTCTTCACCCATCAAACCACCGTAAGACACGACAAATGTTGGGGTATAACCAAACTTAGTTGCTGACCACAACTTAGTTAAATCATCATAGCCTCTGGCTATAGGTAACGAATGTTCTAATCCAGTATGGCCATCCACTAGCATTGATAAGTTTTGTTGTAACTTACCACCGCCCTCTGGCACAACCATCATGTTTAATTCACGTGCAGCCTGAAGTACCCATTGACGTTGATCACGACGTGGTTGATTGTAAGATTTGACCGAGATAGCGCCGACATCTTTTAAGCGTTGCACATGAAAATAGGCATCTTCAAAATCATTGATAATCGCTTTATAACCTAGTCCTTCTGCACCATACAAAATAGTACCCGTAGAGTAGACACGAGGCCCGACTCGTAAACCGGCTCGTTGTAACTCAGCAGCAGCAAAAATTTCAGTAGTATCGTTCGAAGGATCATGAATGGTGGTAACCCCAAACGCGAGATTTGAAAACTGTGACCAGTTTTGTTGTGGGATGATTTCATTACGACCTTGAGAACCATGCGCATGGGTATCAATTAAACCAGGAATAACGGTTTTTCCCGATGCATCTACAATCAGTGCACCTTCTGGAATTGTTATGCCATCAGCCGGGCCAACCGCTTCAATAATATTGCCATTAATTAATACGATGCCGTTGTTAATCACTTCTTGTTTATTGTCGGCATCACGCATAGTGACGACATTACCACCTACGATTGCGGTATAACCCTGTGCTTTTTTGCTCGCTTTGCTAAAGGATAATTTCAGTCCTTCGGTAATGGGTACTGCGTTTTCCGCATTAGCAACATTGAGCGATTGTTCATATAAATAAGGACCATGGAACCAGGTTAATGATTGGTTATCCGGCGCCCAATTAAGATACTCACCTGCGCGAGCAGATATTTGTTTTACCGGCAACGATGTCATCGTTGGGCTGATCGTTATTTTTTTACCATTTTCGACAAATGGCACGACATAGGTGTTGTATTGATAAACAAATGCAACCCACTGCTTATCATGTGAAATTCGGTATTCACTGACTTTGTCGGCGCCATATAGATGCGTACGCTTATCTTCACCGAGTAAATCAACACTGGATAATTGCGTTTCACTATAAGGTGTCCCAGATACATATTCGGTAAAATATACACGCTGACTGCCACCTGAAAAATGCGGTTGCATACCTTGCTTACTGACGCGAATGCTTTGTTCTGAGCCTAGATCATGAACATATATCCCAGGCTCTACTGAATAGGTTGGGTCAAGTAAATAACCGCCGGTAAACTTGCGGTAGGTGATTTTTTCGCTATCAGGTGAAAATGCAGGTTCAACGTAATGACCGGGTTGTCTAGTAATAACATCGCCATTACCACCTCTAGCAGAAACAACGCGAACTGAACCTAACTCTTGGTCATGCCAAGTGGTGTATACGATTTGCTTGCCATCATTGGCATAGCGTGGGAAATATTCATCGTGGTCGTTTTGTTTGGTTAAACGTTTGGTTTTACCTGATTTTAAATCTCGGACGTAGAGTTTTCCTAGTGCTTGGAAGAGTGCTTTTTTACCGTCGGGGGATTTTTGTGACCAACGGAGCATTTTCACATCGAAATTATCCGGTGCTACATCAACATCAAAACGCACCGCATCGGCATATTGTAATTGGCTATCAATATTAATATCTAAGGTAGTAAGTGTTTGGTCTTTGATGCTTAAACGATGAATTTTACCCGCCGTCCAAAAGACTAATTGCTGGCTATCTGGCGTCCAATCAAAGTAACTAAAGTAGCCTTCAGAACCAAAGCCTTCTTGCATATCGCGTTCAAGATCTTTAAACACTGGCGTTTCTGTACCTGTATTGAGATCTTTGATAAACAACGCTGTTTTTTCTTGGATACGTCTAATAAAAGCAATGTGTTTGCCATCTGGGGAAGGCGTCGGTACAACCGCACCGCCTGTACCTGAAATAAATCGTTCTTCTTCACCGGTTTCACGGTCAAAACGGGTAATAGCAAAGACGGAAGTTAACGGATCACGGTTATAACTAAAGCGAAAACCACCACTGACATCTTGGGTATAGTATATATATTGGCCATCATGTGAGAACGCAGGATCGGCAATGTTTTTTTGATCTTTTAAGCCGTTGACGCGCTTTTTAATCGCCAAACCTGTGCCACCAGTATGATGATACATCCAGATTTCACCTGCTGGGATACTACGACTAGACATAATACCTTTGGTCACTAGGATGTACTGACCATCCGGACTCCATTTAGGAGAATGAATAATATTGTTTTTTTCTTTGGTAACTTGACGTAGTTCAGTGCCGTCGATATTCATTATCCAAACGTTGGATAAGCCATCGCGATCAGAAATAAAAGCCACTTGTTTGCCATCAGGGCTGACTGCTGGATGAATATTCCAAGCAAAATCTTGAGTCAACGCTTGTGCATTACCTCCATCAATCGGACTTATAAAAAGATCGCCTAATGTATCAAATACAATGTGTTTGCCATCAGGGGTCACATCTAGACTCGCCCATGTAACTTCATCACTTTTGATGTTGACAGTGTGTAGTGGAAAAGGGGGCTTGAGAACGTCCCACTCGGCAAAACGCTTGCTCGATTTTTCATCCGTAGCGGTAACCAAATCAGATGTTTCGTTTTGTTCACTATGTTGCTCTGAAGATTGAGGATCTTGAGCAAAAGTCGGTGCGCTAATTAACGCACCGGAAAGAAATAGTGCGCCACCGAGTAAACTCGCACGCAAACGCTGTGGGGTATTATTCATGTTGTTATTCCAAAGCTGAAAAATTACCCGTGACTATACACTATTCAATTTATAAATTACATCGTAACGAATTCTTCACCACTAGTTGGATGGATAGCGACGCATGCATCAAAATCAGCCTTCGTTGCCCCCATTTTAATTGCCACACCAAAGCCTTGTAAAATCTCATCCATACCATGGCCAATACCATGTAAACCAACGACTTTCTCATTCTCACCAGCACAAATTAACTTCATGGTAGTAGTTTGACGATGACGGGTTACTGCCGTGTACATAGCACCAAAGCTTGAATTGTAAATTGTCACGTTTTCTTTACCATACTGCGCGAATGCTTCCGTTTCCGTTAAGCCCAGTGTACCGATAGGAGGATGGGAGAAGACGACGGTAGGGATCAACGTGTAATCCATTTTTGCGTCAGTTTTACCATTGAATAAACGCTCGGATAACAAACGCCCCGCTTTGACAGCCACTGGGGTTAAGTCAATTTTACCAATGTTATCACCGAGGGCGTAAATACCTGGGGCAGTCGTATTTTGATATTCATCTACGACAATATAACCGCGATCATCCAGTGTCACATCAGTATGTTCTAACCCAATATTTTGGTTGGCAGGTGCACGACCAATCGCCCAAATTAAGGTATCCGTCTCGATGCTGTCACCTGTGTCTAAAGTGACGAGTAAGCTATCATCTGCTTGCTTAACGACATTGCTGACATTGGCATGATTGATTAATTTAGGACCTTCTTCAGCCATAATTTCAACAAGAGTATTGGAAATGGTATCGTCAAAATTACGTAGTGGCTTTTGTTTGCGTACGACTAGGCTCGTTTCTGTACCCAGCGAATGTAAAACACCGGCTAATTCCACGCCGATATAACCAGCCCCCACCACAACGGCACGTTGGGGTTGTTCTAATAAATCAAAGAAACCGTCAGAGGTGATGCCAAGATCAGCTCCTGGGATTGCAGGAATAATGGGATATCCACCTGTTGCAATACTAATATGGGGAGCGCTGTATTGCTGGCCATTAACTTCGATAGTTTGTTTGTCGATAAATTTAGCAAAGCCATTGATGACCGTAATGCCACTGTTACCTAACACGCGATCATATGATTGGTGAATGCGTTCAATATACGCTTCACGTGAGGCAACGAGTGTGCCCCAACTAAAATTGTTTACTTTGACATCAAAACCGTAATCAGGCGCATAACGATGGATTGCTTCTGCCACTTGAGCACCAAACCACATTGCTTTTTTAGGCACGCAACCAACATTGACGCAGGTGCCGCCGATGGCTTTAGCTTCAATAAGCGCAACACGTTGACCGTGTTTGGCTGCGCGGTTAGCTGAAGCAATGCCGCCGCTGCCGCCACCGATACAGATATAATCGAAAGTTTGCATATCAATCCTTCTGGAAAATTAAAAATAAAATAGTGATTGGATAAAATTTTGTCTAGTGTCGCGTAATTTCGTTAAAAAACCAACAGCTGAATGCATAACTTAGACAATGTGGTTATTTTATTAGACGCTAGGATTGTTTTTTGCCGATACAACCATAAATAGTAGTTATAGATTTATCACACTCAGGAAATATTTATGTCAGCACTTTCAGGCAGTACAACAACCTCACACGTATGGTTTACTCCGGACGGGTTACCACATTTTTCTGCGATTCAATCAGAGGCTATCGTACCGACTATCACTGATGCAATTACACAGTGTAAAACGGTAATAGAGGCTGTAGTTGCGGCTCAAGATGCATCCTATGCTGGCGTGTATTTAACCATCGATGAAGTGGATACGCGGTTAAGTAACCTATGGTCACCCGTGTCGCATATGAATTCTGTTCTCAGCAATGATGCATGGCGAGAAGCTCATGATGCATGTTTACCACTGCTTTCTGAATATGGTACTTGGGTCGGGCAACATGAAGGTTTGTATCAGTTGTACAAAACGTTACATGACTCAGCAGAGTTTGCGACATTAGATACCGCCCAACAAAAAATGGTGACCAACACGTTACGCGATTTTACTTTATCAGGGATCGCGTTAGATACGGATAAAAAAGAGCAATACGGCAAGATTAAAGCTCGTATGTCTGAGTTATCGTCGACATTTTCAAATCAAGTTATGGATGCCACTATGGCATTTCAAAAACACGTTACTGACGAAAATTTACTTGCTGGGTTACCTCAGTCTGCAAAGGCGGCTGCCGCACAACTTGCGCAGCAACATGATCTTGCTGGTTGGTTATTCACCTTGGACATTCCGAGTTATTTACCTGTTATGACGTATGCTGATAACCGAGATTGGCGTGAAGAAATGTATCGTGCGTATGTAACTCGTGCGTCTGAATTAGGCCCCAATGCCGGTGAATTCGATAACACGCAAATAATTTCAGAAACATTAGCCTTGCGCACTGAGTTAGCGCAGTTACTAGGCTTTGCTAATTACAGTGAGCGTTCAATTGCAACAAAAATGGCACAATCGACAGACCAAGTGATTGGTTTTTTGAAAGATTTAGCACAACAATCAAAATCACAAGCGCAAGCTGATTTGGATGAGGTAAGCGCTTTTGCCGCTGATAATTATGGACGAATGAACTTACGAGCTTGGGATATCGGTTATTATTCTGAAAAACTTAAACAAGAAAAATACGCGATTAGTGACGAAGAGTTACGTCCGTACTTTCCTGAAACCCATGTTGTCCCAGGATTATTTGAAGTGGTCAAGCGCTTGTATGGTGTCACTATTGCTGAACGTCATGATGTCGATGTGTGGCATGCTGATGTGCGTTTTTTTGATATTCATGATGAAGATAATTTGTATCGTGGCAGTTTTTACCTCGATTTGTATGCCCGCAGTAAAAAACGAGGTGGCGCTTGGATGGATGAGTGTCGAGTTAAACGTCGTCAACAAGATGGGGTTTTGCAATATCCAGTGGCATATTTGACCTGTAATTTTTCGGGTCCTGTCGATGGTAAACCCGCGTGTTTTACCCATGATGAAGTGGTCACACTGTTTCATGAATTTGGGCATGGGATCCACCATATGTTAACGCAGATTGAAGTTTCAGCAGTGTCTGGGATCAATGGTGTTGCGTGGGATGCGGTTGAGTTACCGAGTCAATTTTTAGAAAACTGGTGCTGGCAAGCAGAAGCGTTGCAGTTTATTTCAGGGCATGTAGATACGGGCGAGCCGTTACCAAAAGAAATGCTAGATAAAATGTTATCAGCTAAAAATTTCCAATCAGCAATGCAGATGCTTCGTCAGTTAGAATTTAGCTTGTTTGATTTTACGTTACACATGCAAACTGAACCAGTCGATGTTCAAGCGTTTTTAAATGCGATCCGCAAGGATATCGCCGTGTTAACACCGCCTGATTTTAATCGATTCCAAAACAGTTTTGGTCATATTTTTGCTGGTGGCTATGCAGCTGGATATTACAGTTACAAATGGGCAGAAGTGTTATCCGCTGATGCGTTTGCGTCATTTGAAGAAGCGGGTATTTTTGACCAAGCGACAGGTCGTAAATTTTTGACAAAT
>DBBN01000115.1 GCA_002292215.1 Glaciecola sp. UBA983
AATTTCTTCAATAATAGTTAGCAGTTCGAGGCAACAAGGGTTGTCTCTAACAAGTTTAACTCTCACTATTATTAAGGAAATTTAGCATGGCTAAAATCAACAGCACTATCCCAGAATTTTCAACTCAAGCATTTGTTCCTGGCCAAGATGACTTTGTTACTATCACTTCTGATGATGTAAAAGGTCAATGGTCTATCTTCTTATTTTATCCTGCCGATTTTACATTTGTTTGCCCAACTGAGCTTGAAGATATGCAAAATATCTACGGTGAGCTACAACAGTTAGGTGTGCAAGTATATTCAGTTTCTACGGATTCACATTTCGTGCACAAAGCATGGCATGAAACGTCTGATGCAATTTCTAAAGTGACTTACCCGATGCTAGGGGACAGTACTGGTGCCCTGACACGTGGTTTTGATGTGATGATCGAAGAAGCTGGTCAAGCATTGCGTGGTACTTTCCTAGTTAACCCTGAAGGCGTTATAAAAGTTGCTGAAATTCATGATTTAGGTATTGGACGTTCCGCTAAAGACATGTTGCGTAAAGTCAAAGCGGCACAATATGTTGCTACGCATGACGGTGAAGTCTGTCCAGCAGCATGGGAAGAGGGTCAAAAGACTCTGGCTCCAAGCTTAGATTTAGTCGGCAAAATCTAATTTCATCTCATTGATGATTAGAGCGACAAGGGAGCGAGTCTCCCTTGTTTTCCCCTGACAAAAGGAACCTACAAATGATTACTAAAGATATTATTACCGCCTTGCAACAATATACGCAAAACATGACTGCGCCCTTATCATTTGTGTTGCAAACGGGCGAGCACAGCAAACGTGCTGAATTGTTGCAATTTTTAACCGATTTTTCGACCGCAAATTCATTGTTCAGCGTTGTTGAACAAGATTTATCTGATACCTTAAGAAGCCCATTAAGCTTTACCTTATTGGTTAATAATGAGCCAACAGGCGTTATTTTTTCAGGCATACCTTCTGGCCATGAGTTTAATTCACTCGTCTTAGCAGTACTTAATGCGACAGGCACCCCAATCAAATTAGATGAAGGGTTACAACAAATTATCAAACGGGTTGACGTACCTCTAAAATTTGAAGCGTACATCAGCCTAAGTTGCCACAACTGTCCTGATGTCGTACAAGCATTGAATCAATTTGCACTACTTAATCCGCATATCCAAGCAGAAATGATTGATGGGGGGTTGTATCCCGATTTAATTGAACAAAATAATATTCAAGGTGTACCAAGTATATATCTTAATGGTGAAGTGTTTGCCAATGGTAAAATAGATACCGGTGCGTTAATTGAAAAACTTTTAGCATTGTACCCACAATTAAGTCAACAGTCGGCTGATGCTCCTGCTTTACCTCTTCAAGATGTTACTGTATTGGGTGGTGGGCCTGCAGGTGTCTCTGCTGCTATTTATGCAGCGCGTAAAGGCTTAAATGTCACGGTCATTGCTGAGCGGTTTGGTGGACAAGTAAAAGATACAATGGGTATTGAAAATTTAATTTCGATATCAAGTACAACTGGACCCGCATTGACGGGGGCGATGATGCATCATTTGAATGATTATGAAGTAACACTCAAAGAGCATTTACGGGTTGAACGTATCGAACCGGGTCATATAAAAACTCTAACATTATCAAGTGGTGAGCAAATTCAATCTAAGTCCGTGATCATTGCAACAGGTGCTAAATGGCGGGAGCTAGGTGTGCCAGGTGAAAAAGAAAATATTGGAAATGGTGTCGCTTACTGTCCACATTGTGATGGGCCTTTTTTCAAAGGCAAAGATGTGGCTGTTATTGGTGGTGGTAACTCTGGTATTGAAGCGGCGTTGGACTTATCGGGGATTGTCAAATCAGTTACCGTATTTGAATTTTTACCAGAACTTAAAGCTGACAAAGTATTAGTCGATCAATTAGCTAAGCGAAAAAACGTAACCATTATCAAAAATGCTGCTTCCAAAGAAGTCTTAGCCACTAACGGCAAAGTAACGGCATTGCAATATGAAGACCGTGCAACGGGAGAAATCCATGAGCAAGCTTTAGATGGGATCTTTGTACAGATTGGTTTATTGCCTAATTCGCAAATAGCTGAAGGTGTGGTCGAGTTATCACCTTACAAAGAAATCATCATTAATGAGCGTGGTGAAACATCACAACCTGGGATCTTTGCTGCTGGGGATGTATCTACCGTGCCTTATAAGCAAATTGTCATATCGATGGGTGAGGGAGCCAAAGCCAGTTTATCCGCTTTTGATTATTTGTTGAAGAATCATTAATACAAGTCAATAAAAAACGGCGAAGATTAAATCATTTCGCCGTTTTCATTAAGACTCAATAAACGTGTTTATTACATACGTTCAAATATCATCGCAATACCTTGACCACCACCAATACACATAGTTGCTAAGGCGTATTTGCCTTGAATGCGTTGTAATTCATGGATAGCTTTGGTTGCGATAACAGCACCAGATGCACCGATTGGGTGACCTAGCGCAATGGCGCCACCATTAGGGTTGGTTTTTGCAGGATCTAAATCGAGGCCTTTACTTACCGTTAGTGCTTGAGAGGCAAATGCTTCGTTTGATTCCACCACATCCATATCTGCAATCGTTAAACCGGCTTTAGCTAACGCGGCTTTAGTTGCAGGGATAGGACCTTCACCCATGACATCGTTCGGCACACCAGCAACCGCATAAGATACAATACGTGCAATTGGTGCTAATCCATTTGCCGTTGCGTAGTCTTCACTTGCTAAGGTTAAGAACGATGCACCATCATTAATACCTGATGCATTACCGGCAGTGACGCTGCCGTCTTTTTTAAATGCTGGACGCATGCCACTTAAACTCTCAGCGGTTGTTCCTGCTTTAACGTGCTCGTCGGTATCAAATATAATGGTACCTTTACGGCTTTTTAACTCAATCGGTACAATTTGGTCTTTAAAATAACCAGCTTCAATTGCTTTAGTCGCACGTGCGTGAGATTCTGCGGCAAAGGCATCTTGTTCTTCGCGTGAAATTTCCCATTTATCAGCTAAGTTTTCAGCGGTAATACCCATATGGCCAACACCAAATGGGTCAGTCAAGGCTGCGACCATCATATCAGTCATTGATGTATCACCCATACGTGCACCATTACGCATTGCACCTGATAAGTAGCCACCACGTGTCATATTTTCTACACCACCACCAATCGCCAACTCATGATCACCTAGCATGATCCCTTGGGCGGAGTTAATGACAGCTTGTAAACCTGAACTACATAGACGGTTCAGTGCCATTGCCGTTGAGCTCAGTGGCATACCGGCTTGAATTGATGCGACACGAGCAACATACGGAAAGCGCGATTCTGTCGGGATAGTATTGCCGACTACGATAGATTCGTATTGATCAGCTGGTACGCCTGATTTTTCAATACCTTGCTTTAATACTTGAGCGGCTAATTCTGCTGGCTCAATCCCCTTTAAACTACCATTAAATGTACCAATTGCAGATCGAACTGCACTTAACACAACTACGTTTTTTACACTCATCTTATTCATCCATATTACTTGAGGTTGTTGATTAAATTTCGTCCAGATAACTAAAGTATACCGAATGTGGACAAAATAACAGCATTAATCAGCAGACATTAGTGGTAGATCAGACATTAATCGTAGGGTTTATTTAATCAAATCAACAAAGTCCGCATCACTGTGACGTTCAGGTAGTTGAAATTCTTCATCGCCCCACACTTTATTGACAACACGCCCTTTGACCACTGCCGGACGCGCGGCTAACTGCTTTGCCCAACGCATGACATGCGTATATTCATGCACTTGTAAAAACTCAGCAGCTTCATATAACTTGCCTAAGCACAGTACGCCATACCATGGGAAAATGGCCATATCAGCAATACTGTATTCATCCCCTGCAATATATTTGTGTTTTGCTAATTGCTTGTCTAATACATCTAACTGGCGTTTAACTTCCATCGCATAGCGGTTGATGGGGTATTCATACTTTTCTGGAGCGTAGGCATAAAAATGGCCAAACCCTCCACCTAAAAACGGTGCGGATCCCATTTGCCAAAATAACCAGTTGAGTACTTCGGTGCGTTTTGAACCTGATGCTGGTAAAAAGTGCCCGAATTTTTCAGCTAAATGTAGGAGTATTGAGCCGGACTCAAAGACGCGTAATTTATCCCCACCACTGGCGACTTCTGAGTGATCAAATAACGCAGGAATTTTGGAGTTGGGATTGGCTGAGACAAATCCCGAACCAAACTGTTGACCTTCTTGAATATTCACCAACCAGCCATCATATTCAGCTTCTTTGATGCCTAATGCTAATAACTCTTCGAACATGATGGTGACTTTTACGCCATTAGGGGTCGCTAATGAATACAGCTGAAAAGGGTGTTCGCCGACGGGTAAATCTTTTTCATGAGTACTGCCTGAAATAGGACGATTAATATTGGCAAATTTGCCGCCGTTAGCACTATCCCAAGTCCAGACGCTAGGTGGGGTATAGGTAGAATCAGTCATAATTGTTCCTTATTATTATATACAGTTGCATCATAAGCCGTGCGCAGCGTAAAAATCAAACACATTGTTCTCTAATAGAGTATAGCGTTGTCGACAATAAAGCATGTTTTTCTTGATAAAAGGATAAAACAGGTCTATATTGTCGACAATGTAATTGAAAAGTTTTTTGAGAACTCATAATGACACATGCACCCGCACCCGCTATCACGGCTGCTGACAAGACGTTTTACACCCTAAGAACCGATATTGTCGAAGG
>DBBN01000006.1 GCA_002292215.1 Glaciecola sp. UBA983
TCGGCGATGACTATGACCGCCTTCTCGTGTTAAATGGTACTGACTGTCTGTTTTATCGTCTAAGCGGTCAAATGGCATGCCAAAATTAATCAGCCACTCCATGGCAGATTGGGCATTGGTTGCCGTAAATCGAACGGCCTCTTCATTACACAATCCTGCGCCGGCGATTAACGTATCTTGCACGTGAGAATCAATTGAATCATTTTCTTGATCAAATACCGCAGCGATGCCGCCTTGCGCATAGCGGGTTGAGCCTTCTTTGATGTTTGATTTAGAGAGTACGATAACTTGGCAATGCTCAGCCAAACTCAACGCCACACTTAACCCTGCCGCACCACTTCCTACAATTAATACATCACAAGCATGTTGAATCGACACAATCAGTTACCTATTGATTAAAAGTTTACGAACACTTATTCATAAAAAAAACGAATAATAGCGAACTTTAGTTTAAAATGGCAGTCTAGAGAGGGCATTGAGCGCACAATGATGATGAAATATCGTCTGAGCTAGTCAAATGTGCCAATTTTTTCATGCACCATAGGAGTAGTAGCTCGAATGAGCGAGCATTTTACCGACCAACAACTCGTTGATAAAGTCAAAGAAGGCGACAAGAAAGCCTTTAATCTGTTGGTCTTAAAATATCAAAACCGTGTGACCAATATCGTTGCCCGCTATGTTAAAAATAGTGGTGATGTGGCTGATGTCACCCAAGAAGCATTCATCAAAGCCTATCGTGCGTTACCTAATTTTCGCGGAGATAGTGCTTTTTATACGTGGTTATATCGCATCGCGGTGAACAGTGCTAAAAATTATCTGGTGTCGCAATCACGTAAACCGCCAGCGAGTGATGTTGATGCGCAGGAAGCTGAATTTTACGAAGGCGCCGAGGCATTACATGAACTGGCTTCACCAGAAAGTAAATTACTGACCAAAGAAATCGAGACCATGCTGCTGCGTGCGATTGACCGTTTGCCAGATGAATTGCGTGTTGCAATTACGCTGCGTGAAATGGAAGGCATGAGCTATGAAGAAATTTCAGAGATTATGAGTTGTCCTGTAGGGACGGTGCGTTCGCGAATATTTCGTGCGCGTGAAGCGATTGATGCGGTCATCGCACCCTTGATCCATAACTAATTAATAAATAGTAAAACAAATTGAACTATTTGCATCTTTTATAGACTAAAATTAAAATAACAACATATTGCGGCGCAATAACAGTGAGAAATTTTGTATGAGCGATAAATTTGAACAATTGTCAGCATGGGTCGATGGTGAACAATCGACCACTCAGGTTGATGACGTCAAGACAGATGTTCAGTTACAACAGAAGTGGCAAGATTATCATCTAGTCGGTGATACATTGCGTGGCGATGAAATTTTGCTCACCGATAAAAGCTTACTCGAAAGTATTGCCGATGCATTGGATGATGAGCCGACTGTGCTTGCACCGAATCCAAATAAATCTAAAATCATCCCAATTTGGTCGAATGTGGTGTCATTAGCTAAGCAATCATCGCAGTTCGCCGTTGCCGCCAGTGTTGCAGCCGTAATGATTTTAGGCGTACAAAATTATAATACTGAAGTGAGTCAGCCATTTACGACTGCGCCAACGTCAGGTCCTCAGGGTGGATTAGCGCCAGTGAGCTTGTCTCAATCTCGCACTATTCAAACTCCTGAGCAACAAATGAATGAACGTCAAGCAGTCCTTGAGCAACGCAAACGAATCAATGCGTTGTTAGTTGATCATCAACAACAAATCAGATTACAAGCTGCAATAGAAAACGTAAACGAACCCAAAATTGAGCAGGTAAAACCAGAATAATGCATGACATTTCCTCTTCAAAACAGCGACCTATTTGTTCAATAGTGTCGCTTTTTTCATTTTTATTGGTGCTCTCAGTCAGCACTTTTTCTGTTCATGCGATTGAATCTGACTCCATTGATGAAAATATTGAGGAACCGTTGCTCTCAACGGTCACGATGGATGTCGATGACTTGTTAACCCAAATGTCCATGGCGACGAATACATTGAATTACCAAAGTACCTTGATTGTTTATCGCCCAGGTTATGAACCGATCCCGTATTTATGGAAACATGGCATTAAAGATGGTCAATCGGTTGAACTACTGAATGAGCTTAATGGCCCAAATGCAAGGATTGTTCGCTTTGGTAATCAAGTCAGCTTTTTAAACCCTGACATGCCGGCGCACTCGTTACAACAATCGCATATTCATGGACCTTTTGCCCATAACTTGATCCGCAACCCTGAATTAATTAGCGAAGCGTATGAAGTGATTTTAGTCGGTAAAAGTCGCTCCGCTGGTAAGGAAGCATGGCAATTACGGATCGTGAGCCGTGATAACAGCCGTTATCATTATATTTTATGGATGGATGCGCAGTCTCATTTACCTTTGAAGCTTAATACGTTGAACGTCAAGGGTGAACTAATTGAACAAGTCCAAGCCACTAATTTGCAAATTTCAGAGACACTGGATGCGGATTTTGCACAGCTTGAACAAAGTGGTATGCCGCAGATCATGCATATTAATCCGCCTAAAGCATTTAGCTTAAATTGGGCGATTAATCGCTTGCCGGTGGGCATGAAAAAAGTCAAACGTGATATACATCGATTATCCATCACTGATGATGTCGTTGAGTATGTATTACTTTCTGATGGCATGGTGGATGTCTCTGTATATTTGCAAAAAGCTTCCTTTGCACAGCCAGACGATGTGTTATTTACCAAAGACGCAGTGACATTTTTATCGCGGGTGAATGATGCATTACAAGTCTCTGTGATTGGTAAAATTCCGCCTGCGACAGCTCAACGGATTTTACAAATGATTGAGTCGGTTGATGCATCTGCAACCGTAAATCCATAATATGAGTAAACGACGATGATTATTGAACAAGGTGTGGTAACACACGTCGACACTAATGATGATCAGCAGCAAGTGATAGAAGTAACGACGGCCATCAAAACAACATGCGGTAGTTGCCAAGCACAAAATAATTGTTCGACCAGTGTGATCGCAAAATTTTTCACTCCAAAAGCGGAAGCATATCAATTTGTCGTTGATGAACTGGTATACGAAGGACAGTTTGTCGAGTTGGGTATCAGCGAATCACGCTTACTACAAGCTTCGTTTATGTTGTATTTATTGCCTATTTTAATCTTTGTATTGAGTATTTCGTTGTTTGGTTATGTATTACAAGACACTGGATTTAGTCATGAACTGGTTAGCTTAGTGCTCGGCGGATTGGTTACCATGATGGGTTTTGTCCTGATTTCAGGCTGGTTAAAAAAAGACAATCAAGATTATGCACCTAAGTTATGCCGGATATTGCCCTTGCAATCATCCCCGGTACAAATATCACCAGCCATCCCTATCACATCAATAGATTGAATGTGTTCAGTTTCTGACACATTTGGAAACCAGTATTATTCGCATTTAGGCGCAGTTCAAGGTAAAATCACGCGATTACACATCAAGTTCCAATAATTCTTGATTTAGCATTTTTTTAACTTAGGTAACTAGACCTTTTATGCAACATAAAAACATTCGTAACTTCTCGATTATCGCTCACATTGACCATGGTAAATCTACCTTATCCGATCGTTTGATCCAGCAATGTGGCGGTCTAACTAATCGTGAAATGGCAGCACAAGTACTCGACTCTATGGATATAGAGCGCGAGCGTGGCATTACCATCAAAGCACAAAGTGTGACACTGGATTATAAAGCCAAAGATGGTGAAACATACCAATTAAACTTCATCGATACACCTGGACACGTTGATTTTACTTATGAAGTGTCACGTTCATTAGCTGCATGTGAAGGCGCGCTATTGGTGGTTGATGCCGGTCAGGGTGTTGAAGCCCAAACCTTAGCTAATTGTTACACGGCGATGGATATGGATATGGAAGTGGTACCGATTTTAAATAAAATCGATTTACCACAAGCCGACCCGATGCGTGTAGCTGAAGAAATTGAAGATATTGTTGGTATCGATGCCATTGATGCAGTGCAGTGTTCAGCTAAAACGGGTGTGGGTATTGATGAAGTACTAGAAGTCATCGTAGCAAGAATTCCTCCTCCAGAAGGTGACCCAGATGCACCACTCAAAGCCCTGATCATTGATTCATGGTTTGATAATTATCAAGGCGTCGTCTCGCTTGTACGTGTGATTGACGGCAAGTTGACCACCAAAGATAAGATCAAGATCATGTCAAATGGCACTGTCCATCAAGTCGATAAAGTGGGTATATTTACGCCAAAACCGACTAATACTGGTGTGTTAAGCAGTGGCGAAGTCGGTTTTATTATTGCTGGTATCAAAGAGATCCATGGTGCACCGGTGGGTGATACCATTACCTTAGCCAGTAACCCTGCGACAGAAGTGTTACCGGGCTTCAAAAAAGTGAAGCCGCAAGTTTATGCGGGGGTATTTCCAGTCAGCTCTGATGAATATGAAGACTTTCGCGATGCGTTGGCGAAATTAAGCCTCAATGATGCTTCCTTGTTTTATGAACCAGAAAGTTCAGCGGCGTTAGGTTTTGGTTTCCGTATTGGTTTCTTGGGCATGTTGCACATGGAAATCATTCAAGAGC
>DBBN01000049.1 GCA_002292215.1 Glaciecola sp. UBA983
GTCACAAGGCTGTCCAGCAAAATGGACTGGCATAACAATTTTAGGCAGACGATTAACTTTGTGTGCGTATCGTAATTTAGCCTCTAATGCATCAGGGCAAAGATTGTACGTGCGAGGATCGATGTCGACAAAATCAACATTCGCTCCACAATATAAAGCACAGTTAGCTGAGGCAACAAAGGTATTAGGACTGGTCCACAGCGTATCGCCCTTCCCTAACCCAAGGGATTGGCAGGCAATGTGTAAGGCCGAGGTAGCAGAATTAACGGCAACGCCATACTCTGCCCCCACATAATGTGCGACTGCTTGTTCAAAGGCAGGCACTTTGGGTCCTTGGGTCAAAAAGTCCGATTGCAAAACGTCCAGTACCGCATCAATATCATCTTGATTGATGGATTGTTTGCCATAGGGGATCATTCGTTCACCTCTATGCTTGGNNTCAAAAGTAGGATCAACATGAATTTTAATCAACTCTCGAATATCTTCAATGGATAACCATTGTTCGTTCGTGCCAGAATTATACTCAAACCCATATGGCACTTTGTCGGCATGATGATGAGTCAGGTAGTCAGCTTCTTTGTAGTTGAACGAGACCGATGGCAATATCGCATAATAATTACCTAAGTCTATGGTGTGCAACGAGTCAGTGTCGGTGATCATTTCTTCGTGTAGCTTTTCGCCCGGACGCACCCCCACCAGCTCAATGGTCGAGTTAGGCGCAATGGCTTTGGCCACATCGAGGATTTTGTATGACGGGATCTTAGGAATAAATATCTCCCCTCCCAAATGATGCTTCAACGCATACAAGACCATTTCAACACCTTCTTGTAAGGGAATGTTAAAGCGTGGCATCGCATCATGCGTCACAGGAATGACACCTTCGTTACGTTTTTCCATAAAAAATGGGATCACTGAGCCGCGTGAACCCATCACATTGCCATAGCGAACGACACTAAAACGGATTTTTTTCGAACCTCGGATGTTATTGGCTGCGGTGAAAAGTTTATCGGACGCCAATTTTGTGGCACCATACAAATTAATCGGCGCACAGGCTTTGTCCGTAGAAAGAGCAACAACATCACTGACACCGGTTTCTAAGGCGGCATGAATGATATTTTCAGCGCCGGTTATGTTGGTTCGGATACATTCTGTGGGATTATATTCGGCGGTATCCACTTGCTTCATGGCGGCAGTATGGATGACAATATCGACGCCTTCACAGGCCATTTTAATGCGCTGAGCATCGCGTACATCACCAATAAAAAAGCGTAGTTGCGGGAATTGGTTATGCGGATAACGNNTGTTTGAGTTCAAATTGCTTAAGTTCATCTCTAGAAAAAATAATGATTTTTTTGACTTTAGGATAACGCGCTAAAATCGTTTCGATAAACTTTTTACCAAACGATCCCGTGCCACCGGTAATAAGTACGACTTTGTTGTCAAACATGCTAGTTCTCCGCATTAACCTAATTGTTAGTCATGGCGCGAGATCAATTTGTTTGATCACGGTACGCAGCGTCAAGACTTTGTTCATAGTCAATTAATAACTGTAATTGTTATGAACAAAGCAAAGAATGTGCCAGAGAGAGTGGGTAGATGGTAGGTAGATGGTAGGTAGATGGGTGGGTGGGTGGAAAGGTAGATGTCTACGGATTAGAAAGTGATCGCACTTTTGCTTAACCTACTAAATCGTTTACAATCAGAAATGGAAGTGGTAATTTTGTCGCAACACAACTAGACAATAATTAATGAATAATTCAATAAAAAACTTACCTTTTGTTATCGCTGGAGCAACTATCGGTGTTGCTATATATGCTATTTCATCATTAATATTTGGAACAACGATAAATCCTTTTTTCACTACATTCATTTGCGTATTTTTTAGTGCGAGTTTTACTAGCGCTCTGCAAGAAAAATATGGTGTAAAAGAAGATCTTGGTACTGAATAAGTAGTTACATTGTTAAGGATCTCGGATAGAGAATGCTTAACAATGTATAATTTCCCCATAATAATTATCTTCCAATCTTTCCCCATAATAATTATTAACATCAAGCTGACAGACTCTAAGAATATGTCCTATATACAAATCACCCTAATATTATAAAGTATTAGTCGGTGAGCATTAAATGGATTTTCAATGAAAGTATTATCGTATATATTTATTTTAATTTTTGTCGCGTTTGTCGTTTATATGTTTCAGTACATTGATAAAATAAATAATATTGATCATAAGATAATGTGTGATCATATTACACAATCAGCTACCATTGCTATGGCAGGAAGGCAACATGGCGATGATATTGACGATATATTTGCCAAGTTCAGCACCCCACAATCCGACATACATAACACTGAAAAATTAAATATAATCCATGCTAATTTAATTCATTCAGCTTATGCTCAAAAAACACATATTAATGAATCAGATCAAAACCATGAAATTGAAAGATTTAGTAAGCAATCATTTTATAAGTATTGTGTTTATATTCATTGATTAACACCTCTTCCGCCCTTAAGCTCTCAATGATGGATCCTTGCATGCCTGGTAGTGAGAGTAAATGTAAGGCTTCTTGGACAGCCTCCCAGTCTTTACTCGATAATAATACGGCATTGTGGCGTTGACTGGTGATAATGACGGGGGCATTCGATGCAGCGACATTATCAATTAAATGATGTAGGGTTTTACGTGCTTCTCGTACGGTTATGGTATGCATGATTTTTCCTTAAATAATGATCAGACGACTAGTCCGTCTTAGCCAACGTTAACATTCCATGTAACCCGTAAAAGAGATGGTGGTAATGAACATATATGGGTGAAGACAACCAATAACATTAGAATAAGGGACCATAAACGCGATTTCTACTGAACCTAAGATCAGTTTTGGGCTATGGGTTAATTAACAACCGCTAAACCTAGCTTATCTAAGGTATAATCTAAGTGTGATTGGATCTCTTTAGAATCACTCGCCAAAGACAAAGCATGCTCCAAGTGCTCCCTACCCTGTGAATATTGCCCAGATAACGTCAATGCCCAACCTAATGTGTCATAAAAACTTGGAATATCCCCGCGTAACTCGACAGCTTGTTTAGCGTGTGTAATTGCTAATTCATACTGGGATGTTTGTGTATATAAAAAGGCTATATTATTTAACGCAATGGCTTGTTTAATCAATGGCAGAGGTGACGTCAATAACTTACTATAATAAAAAATAGCTTGTTCATAATCGCCTATTTCAAGTAGATGTTCACTTAAACTTTCTAATAAAAAAACACGTTTAGGATAGCGTTTAATTAATGTTTTAAGTAATTCTGTTGTGTCATTTTCCCGGTTAATTTCACGACTCAATTGTACCAACTTATAAATCGTTGCGATCTCTGTAAACGATCCTTGTACTGCTTGAGTATATAACTCATATGCGTCTTTGGGTTGCTGCAAGGACGCACTAATATCTCCTTTTACCGCTAAAAAACGTGCTTTGTGAATAATTATTGATGAGTCCAAAGTAGTGACTAATTGCTGTGCTCGCGGGCTATTTCCTTGTTCCACTAACCAACTTGCATAACTGAGAATGGCGTCTTCGTTTTGAGGAGAAAGATTAACCGCTGTAGCAAAGCTTTTTTCTGCACCGGTCTCATACTGCATGGTGCGCTGCATTTTCGCTAAGTACAGCAACCAAGTAGGATCGCTTTGCCATAAATCATAAAGCATATCAAATTGAGTATTTCGCACAGCTATTTGGCCAAGCTCATGCAACAAATTGACTCTAATTATTTGAGGAGAAGCCGGTACTGGAGACGTTGCACCTGACTCACGATAACCCTGAATGATCTGATCAACCCCAGTTAATGCTTCCTCTGAACGCCCTAATTTGCGCAACAGCTCAACTCTAAACAGTCCTATAGATGGATTGCTGGTATCAGCGTTGCGAAGTGGATCAAGCAGTGCATCTACATAAGTAAGACTCTCCGCAAAACGCTGCATTTTATAAGTAATGGTTGCTAACGACTGTGTCACTAAGGGCGTTTCAGGTAACGTCGGTGCGCTGAGTAATTGATACCCGCGTTGGTAGTTTTCTTGTTGTTCATAAATTTTAACGAGCAATAATGTTGCACTGACATCTTGCTTATTGAGCACAAGCCGGCGCTGTAATAATCGTTCAGCAGCCTCCAAATCACCATTTTCAACATACGCTACTGCTAATATCAGGGCATATTCTTGATTCATCACTAATTGTGATTCATACGGAATGAGAATGCGCAGCGCCTCTTCGGGCTGATCCATTTGATGGTAAACCTGCGACAACAGCACTAACGCATTCATATCATCGGGATTGTTCTCTAGGTACGAGTTAAATTTTCTAACCGATTGTTGCCAGTTCCCACCAGAATAACTCGACATTGCATCAATCAATAATAGCTGTGGATTCAATTGCTTGGTGCGATCATCAATTAAAGAAATACGATTGCTAATATAATCTAGGGCTTTTTCTGCAGCTTCGCGTTGATCTGTTTGTTTGAATATTTCGCTTTGAATATAAATAGCTAACGGATCGTTAGGAGATAAAGCCAATGCTTGTTCCAATGCATCCCCAGCTTGCTCTAATTGACCTATCGCTAAATACGAGTTAGCTAATGCTTTATAAGTACTGGATTTTTCTGACTCCAGCGTCAGTGATTGTTGATATGCCCTAATCGCGGCGTCATAGTCTTGTTGTAGACTATTGAGCCGTCCTTGCAAATACCAAAATTTAGGATCATCTTGGGCGAGTGTAGATAGCGCTTTTAGCTTTTCCTGCGCATTATTCAAATCATTTAGATCTAAATAAATGTTAATTAACTCTAATTGAATGTCCGGCTCGTCTGGCGACAATAACGCGAGCTTATTGAGATCTCGAATTGCAGCCTGGGCATTACCTGACGCATAAAATGCACTGGCACGTATTAGCTGATAGCGTTTGAGTGATTGGGTAGTTGGCAGAATGTCGGCATTGAGAGCCAACACTTCTTGGTATTTACTTTGTTCAAATAGTGCGGTGGCTAGGTGTTCGAGCACATTCTTTTCATCGGCTCCCATCACTAACGCTTTTTCAAACTCTGCTTGAGCCTCTGCTGGCATTTTCTTGTGTAACAAGATCTCTGCGTAGAGTAGTTGTCCAGGGAGATGGGAAGGCTGTTTTTTTAATACATTGCGTATATGAATGTTTGCTTCATCATACTGGCTTTTATCGAACGCGATTAACGCCTTTTCATAATCATCAGCATTTATTGTTGCAAGTACCGCAGTGCTTAATAATAAAGTGCCTATCAATAATATTCTAAATAAACTAACTAACATTCGCGCATAAGCGCCTACTCTAAAAATCCTCACATCTCCTCCTTGATACTAGAGTGAAGGCAATACAACAATTGTAAGAGCAATAAAAGTGCAGTCACTACAATTGATTACAAATTATAGCGACTGAAGAACGGAATAATTAAGCGTGTTTTTTGCGACGTAGCATTAAACCAAGTAACACAGTGGAAAATAAGATTGCGGTTCCAGGCTCACTAACCTTATTAACGACGTTCAGCGCGTAATCTTCGACCTCACCCTGGTGGTAATAGCCGGTTGCTAACAATTGCACGCTGCTAGTATTCAATGAGTTTTCACAGATGACACGCGCACGCATCCAAAGCTCACCTAAGATTGAATTAATAGGCACCTGAATTGCGTTACTAAAAAAACTACCAAATTCATCAGGACTGTTAAACGCTTGTAAATCATTGTTGTAGAAGTTACTCGTAAGTGTTCCGGTAAATTCAACACCATCAGAATCTTCATTCTTCATCCATGAGCCATTCATCACCACATCAGTTTCGTTAAATGTATCGTTACCAAACCAATCTAACCATAGCTTGTACTCATCGTATTTATGATTACCTTCCGCTGAACGTTGCACATCGACTTGAAATTTTACAAATTCGCCCTGCACAAGGTCGTTACTTTGATTGAAGTTAGACCAAGTAATACCATCCGTCGAGGTTGCCCAAGACACACCGTTATCACCCGAATCAACGGCATTAGGTGCAGATTCGGAAGTCCAACCGACATTGTTGTTATCATTAGTACTAATGGAATCGCCAAACAATGACGCATCTGAATTCCCTAATTGTTGCCATCGATTCGTGTCGTGACAAGCAACGCCATAACTTGAAGGCGCATCACTGTAGTCGCCTGAACCACCGGTACAATTGCTAATAGAACCTGCAAAAGCAGAATGGGATGAGACCAACGCGAGCAGTGCAAGCAGCGCGAAGGCTTTATAACCTAAATATTTATTTGATTTCATTTAATCAACTT
>DBBN01000120.1 GCA_002292215.1 Glaciecola sp. UBA983
CTTCGAAGCATTAACTACCTCAGATACCAGCACTCTGACAGTGACTGATGTCGTTGACACCACAACACTAACCGTTACTTATGTTGATGCAGACGGCCAGGCTATCACAACGTTGGAAGAGGGCGGCACTTACTATGTCAAAGTTGCTACCGATAATGCACCAGAAACGGACCTGACAGTCACACTCAACATCCCGGGTGGCACTACTACTAATTTAACTATTGCAGCCGGAGCAACGGCAGCCACATCAGCTGCATTGACTGCACCTTTGGTTGACGCAGATACCAATTACACATTATCAGTTGCTTCAACAACCGGCGGTAACTATGAAGCATTAATTACAAGCACTACGGATACGTTGAGCGTGACGAATGCCGGTGGCATCCCAAGTATTGATATAAATCCTAGCATTAATTCAGACGCATTACAGGTTGATGACACGACATTAGGCTCTGCTAGCGAAGATTTTAGTGATAATTTTTCACAAGCAGCAGATTATGGTGATGATGGAGCAGGATCTATATCAGTTGGGTATGCACTCACTGTGACTAACAGTGTGAGCGGCCTTGTCGATTCGCAAACTAATGAAGCCATCACATTAGTCGATAATTCAGGCACTATTGAGGGCCGAACTGCAAGTACCAATGTGCTTGTTTTCAGTATTGCAACCAACAGCGCTGGAGTAGTGGCCATCTCACAAGCGCGAGCCATTGAGCATGCAAACACAAGCAGCAATAATGAGTCGGTTGCGCTAGATTCAGGAACTGTGCGTTTAACACGGACAGACACGATTACCGATAGTGATGGGGATAGTGCAACGGATAGTGCTTTTATTGATTTAGGTGGCCGTATTACATTTTTAGATGATGGACCCACAATCACTTCCGCAACGCATACCTTCCTTTCAGATGTTACGGGAACGAGTGTGGTGGTAGATTTAGGTGTCAATGTAGGCAATGATAAAATAGGGTCATCGGTAGCATTAAATGTTACAGCCAACGGTGCTGTGCAAGATGCAGTTGAAGGAACCACGTTGACACTTAATGGCTTTGCATTGCGTTGGGTGGAAAGCGGCGGTACATACTACGCCACCAGCACAGAAACCGATGATGCGGGGAATGAAAGACAAGCGTTTTCAATCACACCTTCGATAGAGTCAGATGGTAATGTTATTTATACGACGACCATTATTGATGGAATCGATCCGGTTGTTATTGATAAATTTGATATAGGTGCTGCTAACTCTGATAACAATGCTAGCAATCAAATCGGCTTAGAGGACCATCCTGACCTTGATGGTAATGAAAAGATTTTTTATGCGAATGGATCAAATGGTTTTACTCTTACTTTAGATGGTTATCAGGCAGACTTAACTGCAACGGTTACAGGCTCAGGAAGATCTCGAGAAACCACATACTCACTGGACAGCGATGCAACATGGGAGCAAGTTGGTGTGAACGCAAGCACACAGGGAATAGGTGTAGGTAATGGACAATGGGTTGAGTGGAAAGAAAGCGGGGGAAGTTATGTGCAAAAAATGAGGCTAACCTTCACTGGGACCTCTGCCAGAGATACTGATGCGCTCGGTATGCGCATTGACCATTTATTTACCGATGAGTCACTGACCTGGCAGGCTTACAATGACAGTGGCACCGCAATCGGTATTCTTAGCCCTGGTTCAACAGCGAATGCGGATGGTACATTCAAATTTATTGGAACGGCAAGTAGCGGTTCATCAGGCGCTGCTGATGAGTTGACTATTTTCCGTGCCTCCGCGGATATTGCTTACATTGAATTGACTGCTGATTCAAACGCAGATTTTAGGTTAGATCTTAGTGATGTTATCTTTTTATCAACATCAGAAAAAGCAAAACTGGACTTGACAGCAACAGTAACGGATGCGGATGGGGATGCCACTAGCGCAATTCCATTTAGTGTATACATTGATCAAACGATCGACACAGGAGATGGCACTGACGATACATTTGCTATTGCAGATAGCACGGAAGCGGTTATCGTTGACTTTGATTTGAATGCTTCAGGTGCTGGTGATACGCTTGATTTTGATGGCAGCGTTTCTGTAGTGGCTGATGACACAAGCATTACCTCTTCAGGTGTTTCAGGAACTTCAATTGATGGTCATAACATCAGTGATGGTATTGTTACCTTTTTCGACAGCACCGAACAAGTGCAAATTACTTCAGCTGAACGAATTGAATCTGCGATTGAATACTTACAAGCGACCGATTTAGGTAATGCTAACGTAACGGTGGCCTTTAAAGCTACCATTGATGGCGCCACAAGCACTTATGTTTATAATCAAAATACCGACGCTGCGGGAAGCTTCTCACTGGTGAAACTCGATGGCACAGACGCTGTTGGCATAGACACCTCTAACGGCTCTGGAACAGATGATTACATTCATATTGATTAATTATTTGCCTTTTTTTTGTAGTTTAACTCACACTGCCCAGAGTAAAATGTGGGCAGGTGAAACTACAGTTGCCAAATTTTCCAGTAAAATTAAATTCCAGCTATAATGAATCATCAATAATCTACCCATTGCTTAAATGCTTCCCGTTGGGATATGAGGTAAATAATGGCAACAGCATCCGAATTAGATTTTTTTACGTCCAAACTGCAAGATGCTTGGATGCCAATATATATAGTCAATAATGCAGGTAAAATTATCTTTGAAAATCCGTCGATAGTAAGTCTTTTAAAGACCTCTCATCTTAATGAGATGTTTGTCGACTTATTTAAAGAGAAAATTACCTTTAATGAATTTCGCCTGCAAGCCCAGCTTGAGCAGAAACAAGCTGAGTATTTCAAACGCGACCAAACAAAAATGTATCAAATAAGAAATTCAGCCCAAGCAAATCATTTTTGTGATGCACTTATTATTAAGCATCGTCTCATACTAGATGGGCAGGAAAACATTATGATTCAAATAGAAGATATAACTGAGGAGTTACAATTAAAAAACCAACTTCAATACATGGCGAGCTTCGATGCATTAACAAGATTGCCAAATCGACACTCATTCAATAATGACCTCAAGAAACTGAATGAAGAAGTAGAGCGTTACGGCAGAAAGTACGCCTTATTTTATTTTGATATTGATGATTTCAAGCGCTACAACGATACGTATGATCATGCCTTTGGCGATCACGTCCTCAAAGCAGTGGCAAACGCGATACTTGCTACAAAAAGAAAAACAGATTTACTCTATCGCGTTGGTGGTGATGAGTTTGTATTTATTGCCAATAATATCAATACGCGAGAACAAATGCTTGCCATTGGTAAGAAGTTGGCTTTTGCGGTTGATAACATACCACTCGAGGCGCATCCAAGAATCAAGATAAGTATCGGTTGCGCCCAGATCATCCTGAGCACTGAGAATTTATTTTCTGATAGGATAAAACTTGCGGATAAGGGATGCTTTCTAGCGAAAAGTCTTAAAAGACAGAAAAGCACATTGGTTGATGCTGCGACCATGGATCACTTCACAGCAGATTAATCATCCTTAAAGTTTATTACCTCGGCGACGGCGACGCCCTGAATATCAGCTAATTTGGTCCCTGTGAGGGGACCATCCACCAGATTTTCTACCAAACTAAATGAATTACCTATGAAATTTTTCCGCTCTCCGGCAGGCTGAATACCATAAGTAACTTTTTCACGATCTTGCATCGGTAGCTTGCCAATCAATTGTTTTGTTGCCCAGATTTGTCCGTAGCGGGCAAAATCCGATAATCTGGCGGCCGTATTGATGGTTTCTCCCAACACAATTAACTCAAGATGGTTGTTGGTCTTAAAGGTACCCAACCATTCCTCACCTGAATTTAGACCGATATTCATAAATAATTCATTGTTCCATTGTTTTTTTTGCAGCCACTCGTGGTTTATGCGCTTCATCGCCTCTTTTATCTTGAAAGCGCAAGTCATGCTGTTCAGCAGATAGTTTTGATCCGGTTGAGGGAAGAAGTAATAGAGCATGCCGTCGCCCGTGTGCTTGCCATAGGCACCGTAGTAACGACGAAAGATAGGGTCTAATGTCGTCCAGATTTGATTAATTAATTCGAAATACTCTTCAGCCGGTAACTCAGAACAAATACGGATTGATTGCTGCAGGTCAGCTACCATTACTGCAAGCGGTGTTAATGTCGGTAAACGTTGTGCTAACAGGCTCCGAATTACAGCGTCACGATTTGCTAGCCATGCAACAATGTCATCGACATTGCCATGTTCAGGCACGTAAAGCACAAACACACCCTCTCGGAATGTCATTGACACTAAGCGATAGTGGTCACCGTGCCGCCTTGGATTTTGGATGCTAGGACTATCGGGCGAGTCGTATTCGGGATTATGCACTTCTGTATAAAGATTTAGCAGTTCTTGATGTTGTTCAGCATTAATTGGCTGGATGGTGGATAAATTATCTCGACTAAAACGTGTCTGGATAAGATGCAGATGGTAGCGCAACAATAATAAACGATCCGTCACATTGAGGGATTTAGCCCAGGCATAGAGGAGGGGGAAAATTGACCGTCCGTCAGCACGCTCGGGAATTTTATCATTAAAAAAAACCTCTTTGGCAAGGTCATTTAACCAGATCACTTCGCCATGAAAGTCGATCATGTAAGCCGGATAGTCCATTGACTCTGGGGTGACTTTCAGCGCGGCATCACGCTTGACAGTTGAACTGTCTGCAGCGGGCGGGCTCAGCCCTTTTTTTTCAGATAAAATAGATTCAGAAATTACAGTATCTACTTGTTTTTGAACATCTTTTTTTTCATCATTTATATTTTCTTTTTCGTATTTAGCTTGGATTGTCGTCAGGCTCATGCCCGATTTTTTTAACTGCAAGATGTCTTGCATGCGTGTTAGTACCCAATCTGGAAAGTAGCCCAGCGTAGTAGGGCGGTCACCAGGCGTCATCGCTTGGCGCTTCACCTCTGGCCTCGGCACCAGTCCTTGCGCAATGTAGTTGTTTAATGTCGCGCGTGAGATGCCTAGAATCTGTAACAAATCTCGACTTGTAATCATACTCACCAACGTAATAACTATTTAGACAGCTAGATTATACATTTAGACAGTTTAATGTCAAGTGTCTAAGTATCAAATAGGACAAAAAAATATATAACTTATTGATTTTTAATATAATTTTTATATTAAAAAAAGGAAAGAATACTTCTATCTGAGACAATGCATATGTAATTTAGACAGCTGTAAAAGTAGCAGGCAGGCAGTTGATGCGCTCAGCTCTAGTGAGTTTAAGTAATATCGATTTGTTCAGGTCCCAGAAATCGTTTCGCGTAGTCCATATAGATTTTATGCTTAATGAAGACATCATAAAGGTCAGGATCAATGTGCGCTTCCTCTTTCATGCGCCCCATGATTTTCAGGCACTGAGATAACGGCATGCCTTTTTTGTAGGGCCGGTCAGAGGCAGTAAGGGCTTCAAAGATATCAGCGATACCCATACAGCGCGCTTGAATCGACATGTCCTCACGCTTGAGTTTATTTGGATAACCGGTGCCATCCATTTTTTCATGATGACCCCCAGCATATTCCACCACATTTTTTAAGTGCTCCGGCCAGGGGATTTGATTTAGCAGTTTGATGGTTGCGAC
This sequence comes from Glaciecola sp. UBA983, assembly GCA_002292215.1. Classification (GTDB taxonomy): domain Bacteria; phylum Pseudomonadota; class Gammaproteobacteria; order Enterobacterales; family Alteromonadaceae; genus Opacimonas. Next base: position 5,637 of record DBBN01000120.1, read on the forward strand.
AATGTGGTAATTAATGATTTCGCGCTCTTCTTGCGTTAATGTACCAGCGACAATACTGAGGTTATAGACCTCATCTTCAGAGAGTGCGGGCTGTGTTTGCCCCTCATGATCTACCCACTGGCGGCTGGCGATGCTTCTTA
>DBBN01000101.1 GCA_002292215.1 Glaciecola sp. UBA983
AGGGTAAACAATCGGTCTTCAGGCTGATTGATTTGAGTATGGTGCGAAAGCTGAGTTTCGGTTAAGACTTGATGATCTGAACCATCTTGGTAATCAACTAAATACTGTATTAAACCGTTCGTATCTAAGGTGTCAATGACACAAAATTCACGTGCGTTGACATCCAGACCAGCGTCACCCTTCTCTAGTAATAAGCGTATTAAAGGGGAACTATCGACAGAGTAAAGTTTGTCTTCTTGGGTAATCGGGAAATAAATCGTAATTTGGCGTAGTTGTACATCCGCAACTATACCTAATCCAAGCTCGGGTTGCTGAGAGCTCAGCCAGCGTTGACCAATTGCAAAATTCATAGAGTAATAAAATCATTTAAGTAGTAGATAAAAAACAACCTAATTATCGCATGATTAGCACGCTAGTTGTGACAAAAATACCGAATTTATATAAATTACATATCTATCAACGCCTATAAATAGGGCTACTGCACAAATTATATTGGATTTGCTAAAAAAAACAGCAAGTCGCAATTTTTTCTAGTACTGTTAAGTAGAGTAGTCAGAAAATGTCACCATTAAAGGAGTTATGGATGCCAATTCATTCTAGTTCGACCAAAATATATGTATTAGATACCAACATACTGTTGCACGAACCGCTCGCCTTTTTATCCTTTCAAGAACATGATGTTGTCATTCCGATGACAGTATTAGAAGAATTAGATTACATTAAAGACAGCAAAAAAGACGTTGCCCGTGATGCACGTGTGTCTATTCGTGCAATGGAGAATATCCTCAAAGACGCCTCGCCTGAGGAAATGACCCATGGTGTCAGTCTTGCTGGCACTGTCGGCGGTGAACATGGGCCCAGTGGACGCTTATCAATTTATACTGATTTGCTGATGGCGCAAGAGTTACAAGTATTTACGAGTAATGAAAACGACAATCGCATCATCAATGTAGGACTAGATCTTCAGCAATCTCATCCAGATACGACGGTTGTACTGGTCACTAAAGACATCAATATGCGTCTCAAAGCGAAAGGTGCAGGGATGCGCAAAGTAGAAGATTACCGAACGGATCAGTTAATTGATGATATTAAATACCTGTGTAAAGGATACGTGATATTCCCTGGTGATTTTTGGTCACAAGTCACTGATGTACAAAGTCGCCAAGAGGGACGAGATACCATTCATAGCATACCCAAGAGTGTGCTACCGGATGCCTATATTAATGAATTTATTATTGATGAGACCAACACATTTGCAGGGTTAATTGAAGGAATTGACCAAGAGGTAATTGAAGTGCTAGACCTTGGTGTAGAGCGGTTGATGTCACGTCAAGCTTGGGGCATTCAACCCAAAAATATCGGGCAAGCAATGGCTTTGCATACTTTGCTCGACCCGCATATTGATTTGGTCATTATGACTGGACCTGCTGGGAGTGGTAAGACACTGTTAGCATTAGCTGCGGCATTAGAAATGGTCGTTGAAAAAAACATGTATGATAAGATTATTGTGACGCGCTCTACACCTGAAATTGCCGAGTCGATCGGCTTTTTGCCGGGTACGGAAGAAGAAAAAATGGCACCATGGTTAGCTGCGATAACCGATTCATTAGAAGTACTGCATAAACATGATGAAAATACCTCAGGCTCGATGTCCTATATTATGGAAAAGGCCAATATTCAGTTTAAATCAGTCAACTTTATGCGTGGTCGAAGTATTCAAAACGCGATTGTTATTTTGGACGAATCACAAAATTTAACAGCTTCTCAGCTCAAAACGATTATTACTCGATGTGGCGAAGGCACGAAACTCATTTGTGGCGGTAATTTAGCGCAAATTGATAGTAACTATCTGTCTGCGGTGACCTCAGGTTTAACCTATATCGTTGAAAAGTTCAAACACTTTGAGGGCAGTTCAACGATCACTTTAGAGGGGGTGGTAAGAAGTCGTCTTGCAGAGTTTGCCGAAAACACGCTGTAGCTATTAGCGCGGTGGATGAGTAATGGTTTATTTAAATAACGACAACTTACCTGTCCAGATATCCTTATACATCACCCAATCACCCAAAAAGCTAAACCAAGGGTAGGTAAACGTTGCGGGTCTGTTTTTTTCAAAGAAAAAGTGCCCAACCCAAGCAAAGCCATAACCTGCAAGTGGCACATACAATAAGGTCCACCATAATTGTGTGAAAACAGTAAAAATGATTATGCCAAGGACTAAACTCGTTCCGATAAAATGCATTAACCGGCACTGTCGGTTTTTATGCTCTTGTAAGTAATATGGATAAAATTCTCGAAAAGAACGATAGGTTTGCATACTGTTTGACTCATCTATACTTGATTAGGCTATAATACGCTCAAGCATAAAAAAGGGCAATATTGTTACAATAGACTTGTTTTATAAGCATATTCCCCCATTATTTAACCATTACAGACACAACAAGATGATTCAAATATGAACGCACCTATTGCACCTACCGCGATTACCTTAGAAAATTTCCAGCAAATATTATTAGAAGATTCTAAACATACTTTTATTTTAGTGCAGTTTTGGGTGCCTGAAAGTGAAGCTTGTACACAAGTAACACAGATGTTATCTCGGTTAACCCCAAGATATGCCAATGTCATGCAATACACTCAAGTCAATTGTAACGAGCAACAACAAATTGCTTCACAGTTTGGGATCAAAAGCCTGCCTACCGTCATGTTAGTCAAAGACGGTCAGCCGGTGGATGGTTTTGCCGGCATGGTCGATGAAGCTCAAATTGAGGCATTATTGGCAAAGCATTTACCGCAACCGGAAGATGAGTTATTGATCCAAGCACAAGAAAAACTCAATGCTGGCGATGTTCAAGGTGCACTACCGCTAGCACAACAAGCGTATGCGATTAGTCCAGACAATATCGATTGCCAGTATATGCTTGCTGATTGTCAAATCGATGTGGGTCACATTGTGGCAGCAAAAGCCTTATTAGAAAATATCGGTTTGGTTGATCAAGACAACCGTTATGCAGTATTACAAGGCAAAATTGAATTAGCGCAACAAGCCGCCGAGTCGCCTGAGCTGAAAGCTCTGCAAGCACAGTATGCTGCCAACCCAGAAGATAAAGACGTTAAAATCGAGCTAGCCGTTGCATTACATGCAGCTCATCAAACTGAAGAAGCGTTAGGTTTGCTTTATAGTATTGTACAAATTGATTTAAATTTCGGCGATGCGAAAAAGTATTTACTCGAAATGATCAACGCACTGCCTGATGGCGAACCATTAAAATCTAGTTATAGAAGAAAGGTTTATAGTCTCTTATATTAGTCTTAGACCAATTAATCATTAAAAATAAGATCAAAGGCGTGAAATATTAGTCATTTATTGCTAATATTCACGCCTATTTTTTTAAGCAAGTATATATAATGGCAAAGAACGTAGTCGTACTCGGCACACAATGGGGTGACGAGGGTAAAGGTAAAATCGTTGATTTATTAACTGAACGTGCAACGTATGTTGTTCGATATCAAGGTGGACACAACGCTGGACATACATTGGTAATTGATGGCGAAAAGACGGTTTTACACTTAATTCCTTCTGGCGTCTTACGTGACAATGTCACTTGTGTCATTGGTAATGGTGTTGTATTAAGTCCTGACGCGTTGATGACCGAGATGGCGATGCTTGAAGCTCGCGGTGTTCCGGTTAAAGACCGATTAGTGATTTCAGAAGCCTGTCCATTAATCTTGCCTTATCACATTGCTTTAGACCAAGCGCGTGAAATTGCACGTGGTAATAAAGCTATCGGCACTACTGGCCGAGGAATCGGTCCTGCATATGAAGATAAAGTATCTCGTCGCGGTCTGCGCGTTGGTGATTTATTTAATGCAGAAGATTTTGCTGAAAAACTCAAAGAAATATTGGCTTATCACAACTTCATGCTAACTGAATATTACAAAGTCGATCCAGTTGATTTTGATACAGTTTATGATGATGCAATGGAAGTGGCTAAAATTCTTAAGCCGATGATTGTCGATGTGACTGACTTACTTGATCAAGCACGCATCGCGGGCAAAGAAATCATGTTTGAAGGTGCGCAAGGTACATTACTTGATATCGATCATGGTACTTACCCTTATGTGACGTCTTCCAATACCACTGTTGGTGGCGTAGCTACCGGAGCTGGTTTTGGTCCATTACACCTTGATTATGTACTCGGTATTGTTAAAGCCTACACGACACGTGTTGGTTCTGGCCCTTTCCCAACTGAACTAGATTGTGAAGTCGGGCAACACTTAGGTGTTAAAGGCCATGAATTTGGTGCAACGACAGGTCGTAAACGTCGTACTGGTTGGTTTGATGCGGTAGTAATGAAACGTGCGGTACAAATCAATTCAATTACGGGTTTATGTTTAACTAAATTAGACGTGTTAGATGGCTTAGAAACCTTGTCTATTTGTACTGGCTACAAAGATGCAGCAGGTAATATCTCTTCAGTGCCACCGATGGCTGCAGACGGCTATGAGTTAATTACGCCAGTCTATGAAGAAATGCCAGGTTGGACTGAAACGACTTACGGTGTGCAGTCTTATGATGCATTACCACAGGCTGCGAAAAACTACGTCAGCCGTATACAAGAGTTAACCGGTGTTCCAATTGATATTATATCAACGGGTCCAGACCGTAACGAAACGATTGTATTACGCGACCCGTACGACGCATAGTCATGGTTTAGGATTAACGAGTTTAGTCCTACTGTTCAAGTATTATTTGTTCATATTAGAATATTTAGTTTAAGGTGTGCTTTTTAGCGCACCTTTTTTGTATCAGAAAATAAGGAAATATTATGAGTTCATTACGTCCGTTCCACCTTGCCTTTCCAGTAACTGATTTAGCCCTTGCCACCACCTTTTATGGTGATTTATTAGGATGTGAAAAAGGGCGTGAATCTGACCAGTGGATCGATTGGAATTTTTTTGGACATCAAGTCGTCACGCACCTTGTGGCGGCGATGCCATCAGCGCCAGTTAGTAATGCCGTTGATAATCATGCTGTGCCTGTGCCGCATTTTGGTGTGGTATTAACCTTAGAGGATTGGCAAGTGTTAGCGGATAAGCTAAGAGCACATAACGTTAAGTTTGTTATCGAGCCTTATACCCGCTTTAAAGGCGAAGTGGGCGAGCAAAGTACGTTATTTTTGCTCGACCCGTTTGGAAATGCCCTTGAATTTAAAGCGTTTGCTGACTTATCTTCTTTGTTTGCCAAATAAGTCAACGTCTGCCGCAAAGATTTAGCGTGTCATGAGCACCTGTGCTTTACCACGGCCATTGGTTTCAGAAGCAGCATCGACTCGTTTGCCATTGACACTAATGAGTTGCAAATCACCAAAGCGGCGCTCTTTGGTGTCATACCCCATAGTTTTTAAGGCATCCAAAGTCGCTTCAGGCATGCCTTTATGGTGGCGGATTTCATTGATTGGTAACAGTTGATGGTGAAAACGTGGCGTATCGACAGCTTCTTGTGCGCTCATACCAAATTCCAATATATGCAAGATGGACTGATACACGCTAGAGATAATCGTTGTCCCGCCTGGTGCACCGGTTACCACTCTGACCTCGCCATTTTCTAAAACAATAGTGGGTGTCATCGACGATAACATTCGCTTATACGGCTGGATCTCGTTCGCAACTCCGCCAACAGCGCCAAAGAAATTTGGCACGCCCGCTTTAACACTAAAATCATCCATCTCATTGTTTAATAAGAAACCGGCGCCAGCGACAACAACACCATTACCAAAACCAAGGTTGATGGTCGTAGTATTGGATACCGCATTACCAAATTTATCGAGGATGGAATAATGGGTGGTTTGTTCGGATTCTTTTAACCCTGGACGGATTAACTCAGTTGTCGAGATACTATTGCGCTGCACGCCACTGGCACGTTTAGCAATATACTCAGGGTTGGTTAAGGCTTTTACGGGTACATGATAAAAATCCGGATCACCTAAGTATTCTGCTCGGTCTGCAAACACGCGTTTACCGATTTCAGCTAATAGATGCACGTATTCAGGAGAGTTATGCTTTAGGCGAGGGCTAGAGGTGCCATCTTCATTGATGATTCTAGGATTCAAACGTTCAAACATATTCAGCCACTGTGAAATTGCAATGCCGCCTGAGCTAGGTGGCGCAGCGCTCACTAGGGTGAAATTACGCCACGGAGTGACTATGGGTTTACGCTGTTGGGCTGTATATTCGGCAAGATCTTGGGCACTAATGAGCCCTTTGTTTTGCTCCATATATTGCACTATTAAGTGTGCCGTTTTACCTTGGTAAAAGCCTGCTGCGCCTTGATCTCTTATTCGTTCAAGCGTTGCGCCAAGCTCAGGTTGAACAAATACTTCGCCGGCTTTCACCGTGCCAAAGTACTCTGCAAAATTCACATCTAACTTGCGCGTATCAATGCGCTCTAAATAACTGGCAACATTACGAGCTAATTTAGGATGCACAATAAATCCCTTATTGGCTAAATCAACCGCGGGTTGGACTAACTCTGCCCAAGGTAGTGAACCATGTAAATCGTGCGCTTTGGCCATACCTGCAACGGTACCAGGGGTACCTGATGCTAACACACCGTATAAGCTCTTAAGACGTTCGACTTCGCCTTTGGCATCCAAATACATGTCACGAAAAGCTGCTTTGGGTGCCGTTTCGCGATAATCAATAAAATCATTCCCTTGGTCTGTGTGGATCACCATAAATCCACCACCGCCAATATTCCCCGCTTCCGGCAGCGTTACTGCTAGGACAAATTGCACCGCGATAGCAGCATCAATCGCGTTACCACCGCGCTGTAAGATGTCCATAGCAACATCAGAGCTATAACTATCAGGTGTTGCTACTGCCATTGCTTGAGGCACAATCGGAGCTTGTTTGGTTGGGCTTGCTACTGCAGCATGTGCAGACACAACGATGGCACAACACAAAGTCATCGCGCTGACGCAAACTGTCAATGGTCGTAGTAGTGATGTAGTCGTCATAGTTAGCATTCCTAAAAATTATCAGTAAATGATGATTAAATTAAAATAGCGCTGGTAATAGTAAACGCGATGATACTAAGCCCGCCAGCAACCAAGGCATAAGGTAATTGGGTTTTGACATGCGTCAACAAGTCACACCCTGCAGCAATCGAAGAGACTGCGGTGGTGTCTGAAATTGGAGAACAGTGATCACCAAAAATTCCACCACTTAAAATAGCGGCAACAACCAAAGAGGGTGGTAAACCTAACGTTTGCACTAATGGGATCCCTATGGGGATTAAAATCGCAAACGTGCCCCAGGATGTACCTGTCGTAAAAGACATAATACCGCCCGCAATAAACAGCATAGGCACAACCAAAAACAAGGGTAGGTAGTCTCCGACTAAGCTAGCAACAAAGATACCCGTACCTAAGAGTTTGAGACTAGCACCAAGTGTTATCGATAACAATACAATGGTCACTAGAGGGAGGATTTCACCCATTCCCTTAAAGGCGATGGTAATCGTTTGATGATGAGTAAAGTGGCGGTAAAACACCAGCAAAAAATAAGCCACACTACAGGCTAAAAACGTCGCATATAATACCGATTTACTGCCGCTGCCTTGAGTTAAATCACCATTACCAGTGAACCACATAAAACCTAACATTGACAATACCATGGTCGCTAAAGGCAATAACATATATCGGGCTTTACTCGGTTTGTCGGACAAATTAGGGACGTGTTCGACTTGTGTCTTCGAACTGTCTTGTTGGCCATTGACGGCGTCATATTTTGCTTGAGCTAATTGTTCTTCGGCTAACATCGGGCCGTGCACTTTATCGGTGATCACCGTATAAGCGACAATCATTAGGGTGAAAATGGCATAGAAATTAAACCACACACTGCCCCACAAAATATTCACCGATGATTCCGATAATGTGAAGTTATCTAGAAGACCTAAAATAAATGCGCCCCAACCATTAAGTAAAATCAAGATGCAGATTGGTGCACTGGTACTATCAATTACATAGGCAAGTCGAGCACGGCTCATGGCAAATTTATCATATAAGCCCCGAGCTAAAATACCCGACGTCAATACACTTAGATTTGATTCAACGAATACCGCGACTCCGGTAAACATCGTCAAGCCACCGACATGTTGGCGAGTCTTAGCAATCCCTAAATGCATGATACGGCTAACGGTAGCTGTCACGCCACCTGAGTCCCGGATCAATGCTAAAAGCGCACCGACCAAAATGGAAAATAATAAAATACGCGTATTGCCCCCACTTCCTGCAACGTCAACAACGCGCTCAAGCGTGGTAATAGGACTTAACCATAATGAGGACTGTGGATCGGTCAATAACAATAACACTTCAGAAGAAAATAGTGCAATAAACAAAGCCGCGATGACTTCTTTTTTCCAAAAAACGATAACAATAGCCAAAATAGGCGGGATGATTGATAACCAATCCATAATGAACCCAATGTGTTAATAGTGCTAAGGCAAATGCCGTGATATGGGACATTGTGCCTAGTGATAGAGTCAGTGTCTAGCGATGCAGAATACTTTCATAAATTAAACTAATAATACTGCCATATTTTCCCGTTTCAAATGTTTTTGCTGCAAAATCAAACGCTTCATCGTCACCGACTATCGGCGAGTGGCGCATATTAGTCAGTAAAATTATCGCTAAATCATGTTCAGGATCGATAACTGTCGTAGTGCCTGTCCAGCCAGTATGTCCAAAGGCACGCGCTGATGCATAAGGACCAAAGTGCCAGTTGTTTGCACCCCGACCGGCACGTCGCCAACCCAAGGCAAAATGTGAATTGAGTTTGGTAGGTTGAATAAATGTTTCTAAGGTCAGTTCACTAAATAATCGATGTTGACCATAACCACCCCCATTAATCAGTAATTGCGCTAATACTGCAAGATCCTCTGCACTACTAAACAATCCAGCATGCCCAGAGACGCCATCCATACTATAAAATGCGTTTTCATCGTGCACTTCACCGCGTATGATCTTCGTTCTAATGTTCGGAAAATCAATCCTACCACCACGTGTGTTACCTTGAATTTCGGTCGCTGCAAACTGCTTCTGTACAAAGCCTTTTTGTAACGGATTAAATAGTGTATGAGTCAGACCTAGAGGTGCGTAAAGGGTACTTTCTACGAATTCATCTAATGGTTGTCCCGTTACTCGTTCAATCAATAGTCCTAAGATCATAAAATTGATATCAGAATATTGATGTTGACGTTGTGACGGTAAGCTAAACGGAATAGCTGTTGTCAGTAGTTCACTTGTACGCATTTTGTCTTGGCTAAAGTAAGCTTGACCTAACGGGTTATCCGGTTGATAAAATTGTATTTGCGAGGCAAAACCGGACTGATGTGATAACAAATCGCGGATGGTGCGAAATTCTCGACCACTGCCAATAAATTCAGGTAAATAGAAGTTAACGGGTAAATTAATATCTACTTGCCCTTTATCATGTAAGTGCATCAAGGCTAAGGTAGTGGCGAAGGTTTTGGTATTGGATGCTAAATCAAATAATGTATCCGTATGCATAGACTCTGTTTTGCTATCACTCACCTCTCCATCATTACTGACATAGCGCTGCGCATACCCATACGCAGAATGTTTTATGATTTTGCCTTCGTGCAACACCAATAATACCGCACCAGGAAATCCTTGTTCGATCTCCTCGTTGATTAACGCATCGACAGCATTAAATTGATAATTTTGGGAGCGAGAGGCAACGATTTTCGGGTAATCAATCCCGATTAATACTTGCGCCCCTTCCGGCTGTATATCTGATACATGTAACGTATTTAAACCATTGGTGGTGCGTCTACGTAAATCATATTGATACACATATTCGGGTTTAAATGGCTGAGCGATATTTAAGGTTTGGCCGTTGATCTGTATGCGCGCATGGGTGGCATCCTGTGTGGTAATGCGAATATTACCTTGAGATTTTAAGCCATAGAATTGTTCACGATCATTGACCCATTTTCGTTTTGAACGTTGTTTATGGGGAAAGATCATCGCAACTTGCTGTTGTGCCTGCCATTGTGTTTGAATCAGTTGGAGTGTATCGCTGTCTTGTTCTTGGTCTGACAATTGCACAGATTCGGTCTGAGAAGCGAGTGTTGATTTAATTGGCAGGTTTGTTTGATATTGTGCGAATAAGGCTTCAGCTTGCTCTGGAAAATATCGATTTAATAAGGCCATCATGGTAGCCGCAGTCAGTGCATCGGGCTGTGCGGTGACATGTTGTGGTAAAAAATGCATTTGAAATGCACTGATAACATTACTGGTATAACTATCGAGCTGTCCTGTTAAGCGGACTTGATAACCATATTTATCTAGGGCTTGCTGTAGCCAAAACACATCTGGCTGATGCTGCGTGAAGGTGGTTAAATAAGCTTGCTGCACTGCTGGATCAAACCACGCCCCAATCCCTGCATCATATAATTGTTGCCATGGAAACCGCGGGCCTGGGTCGCTTTTACGTTGTGGGGCAATATCAGCATGTCCAATAATAGCTGTTGGATGAATATCAGGATGGCGTGTCAAAATATCTTGTAGTAATGCAATTACCAATGTGACTTGTTGTGGGTCAAAACGAGGATAATCACATTCACGGTTTGCCCCATAGCGATTATTGATGGTGTCATCGGCATGATATTGACATTGCGGCACGTTGACGATTTCAATGCCTATTGAGGAGTCATTGAGGCCCTCGCGTCCTTGCCAATAACTTTTGCCAGCATGCCATGCTCGGTCAGATTCGTCGACAAGTTGCAGTACGGATAATTTATTGGATTGGTAAGACGGATCATTGGGTTCAGGTACGAGATAATGGGAACTTAACCCTCCTTCATCGACTAATGCCGTGACTGATTCTGCAAAATCAATGGCAGTATAATGAATAACGATTGATTTGACTCGCTTGCCATAATTGGCAGATGGGAGTTGTTTGTACTGACTAACACAACCCGAGATAAGCAGTGTGCTCAGAGCAACTACAACACTAACGACATGTGAAATAGACTGTTGTGTCATCTGTAGTTACTCATCCTTTGCTACGATAATATAAAAATAAACAGGTACCTAACGTAAATTAAGTACCTGTTTATTACATGCATTGCGTCATAGCTTCAGACTAGAAATTATAGACTGCATTTAACGTGATAGAACGCCCCCTTGGATCTGCTACACGTGGATCAAACGCCGCACCTGGCGAGTAATCATTTTGGTGTGCAGTAAAGGGAGGATCACGATCCAACAAGTTTTTAATTCCCACAGTTAACACTGCATTCTCTACGCCGGTGTAACGCATGGAATAGTTATAAATCAAATAACTACCCACTTGACCGGTATAGTTACTCGCTAGTGCGATTGCAGCAGCATCACCAGCAGCAATTCCTGGTGGTGCTTCATCATCATAACCGTTACGGAAAATCTGCGTTAGGTTATGGCTGAAATCGCCATAGTCATAACTTAAGTTCAACGTATGTTTCCAACGTAATGGAATGTTACCACGCGAGTGAGTACCAACTAGATTAGGACCAAAATCAGAGGTATCTAACAGTTTCTTCTTATCTTCAAGCAAATAAGAGCCGTTAAACGTTAATGCCCAATCACCTGGACCATATTCGCCATCAGCAATGAAACCTAACTCAATACCACTGGTATTGCGCTCACCAGCATTGATATAACGTAAATCAATCGATTGGATCTCACCACTTGCATCACGCAAGAAATTCCCTTCAAACGTATCATAATTAGCAAGTAAATCACTAAACCCAGGGATTTGGATCGTCCCATCAATAACAATATCCCAATAATCAATGTTCATACTGAAGTTATCTGTCATCTGATAGACAACGCCTAATGAATTTTGTGTCGATTCTTCTGGACCAAGATTAACATCACCACCAAATAAACGTGTCGGTTGTATTGGCGTTGCACAGGCTGCTACTGCAGGATCAATCACTCCATTCGGACAATCACGAGGATCAGCTAAATCTTGTCCTGTATAAGGTTCTTCTGTAGTGCCATTAAATAATTGGTTGAAGCTAGGAACACGGAAGCCGGTACTGGTTGCGCCACGTATTAATAACCCATCGATTGGACGATACGTAAAGCCTAGTTTAGGATTCGTCGTGCCACCAAAACCAGAATAATGGTCATATCGGACTGCAGCGTTGACTTCTAATTCTTTGCTAACCGGTAAAATCGTTTCAACAAATATCGCTGAAATATCACGATCCGCACCTGCAAGTGCATTGCCGTTATCAAATGGGGCGCCGTAGATTGCCAGACGCTCATCAGCAGAGCGTGCATCCCCATTAAATCCATATTCCTCTTTGCGAATATCAACGCCACCGGCGACAAGGATAGTGCCATCATCCATACCAAAGACAATACCCGTATCACCAGAGATTGACGCGTCAAATTGCGTTAATGTGGTTTTACCGCCGAATAGTCTTACGCCTCTGGCTGACCCTTCCTCTAGCGCTGCTAAACCTTCAGCAGTTTGGCTTTGACCTGGGAGTAAGAATGGACTAATTAATCCAGTACCTACTACATATTTCAAGTATTCAGTATAGTGATAGCCCGAACCTAGCTCAGACGCCGATTCATTGTTAGAGCGAGACAAGCCGACTTTGTAATCCCAATCACCGTAGACACCGTCTAAGCCTAGTTGAATTTTATAAGAGCTAGTAGTGGTTTCGATTTCACGAGGACCACACTCCATACAACGCCAACGATAAGCGATAGGGGCGCCAATATTAAGTTGGTCTGCGCCATAGTAATCAGATAATGCATCCACAATATATTGATATGATGCCCCAGTAGATGGATACCAGCCACCGCCCTTTGACCAGTCGCCATTGCCGACAGCCCAAGGAGTTATTTGATTCGGTTCAAAGACTTTATTGGACACAACTTCAGAGCCAACAAATTCGATGAAACCTTCTAAATTATCCGTCAGTTTCATGGTGCCACGTGTCACGACATCAAAACTTTCAACGGGCTGTTGTAGAACCGAAGCTCTAGGGTAATCCCAAGCACAACTGACATCAGTGTTACGATCACGGTTCCATAATGCCGCGCCATCATCACCCATTAAGTCAAATGAATCGCATCCTGGTTGACCCGGTAAAGCAAGAACGTTCATGACATCGTTTTCTAACCCTGTATTGGGGTTAATTAAGCCACTACCGACTAAATTATAATGTGAACTTCTTGGATTGTTTGGATCACTAAAGCGGTCATTGATCGAAGCAAAAGGTGTACCGCGGGTATCCGCAGATAAACCTAATGAAGGTTGGAACGTATCAGTAAAGTCACGGTCTATACCGCGTAAAATTTCCGCTTTTTTGAATGACACCGACGCCATGACATTAAAGCCATCAGATTCAATATCACCCATACCTGTTAAAAAGTTGAATCGGTAAATATTACCGCTGCCTTCGGTCGTATGATCGGCAAATAAACCGACTTGATTACCTTGGAAATCTTTGCGTAGGATAAAGTTGATTACCCCACCAATAGCATCTGTACCGTAGACGGCTGAAGCACCATCTCGAAGTATTTCAACGCGCTCGATAGCGGCAAAAGGAATTGAATTTAAATCCACCGAACGGCCTTTTAAACCGTGTGATGCGATGCGGCGTCCATTTAATAAAACTAACGTTGAACCTGCACCTTGTTGACGTAAATTGGCACTGGATGAACCATTATTACCGCGTTCTTCACCGCCGACAATTCCGGCGTTACTGGCGAGGTTATCATTAGAGTTTGAGGCGATGTTCAGCTGAAGCATCAGTTGTTCTGCAGAGGTGATACCTGCAGCGTCAATGTCAGCTTTAGAGATAACGGTTAAGGGGAGGTCACCTTCGTAATTGGTTCGTTTGATGCTTGAACCGGTGACAGATATACGTTCTACTGTATCTTGTTTGATCGTGTCTTGCGCATCCTGAGCTAAAACCGTACCACTGATCCCAGACATGGCTAACACGAGAGCTATTTTATTAAGCTTCACTGTGCCTTCTCCATTTTGTAATATGTGTTTTGTAATTTAATGTGCCCTGTAACATTCATAAATGTATAAAATATATACATTAGTATATAAATTAGCATAATGTTAGTAATGAGACTATAAGTTTTTTATGAGATTAAAAATATATGATTAATCAGATGGTTAATAGGTTTGATAAGTTATTTACGCAGCCGCTAAGCATCGTTGTGTTGATATGTTTAAGTATTATTATTGTTGAATTAAGTGGCAAGGTTTATGCGAACACTCCTGATACCCACATTGACAAAACCAAGATGCTTGGGCAAAAACTCATGCTCGATTTACGTTATTTTTGTCCAGATGACACCCCAAGTAAGCAATGTAAGCAACCTGTCACAGAACTACCCTCAGAGTTAAGTCGGTTATTATCGCGACATGCAATTGGCGGCGTTATTTTATTTGCTGAAAATTTAGTAACAACAACACAGATCAAAAAACTCACTGCGCAAATTCATGCAACAGCCATAGACCATGATTTACCCATGTTTATTGCCGTAGATCAAGAAGGCGGGCGGGTCGCACGCTTACCGACTGACTATTCTCCTGCATTTAGTGGCAATATGGCGTTAGGCGCAACCTATGCTAAGCATCAAACTCAACTCGCTAGCCAGGTTGCTGAAGTGATAGGGCAAGATTTATTAGCGATGGGGATTAATGTTAATTTTGCGCCTACGGTTGACGTGAATGCGAATCCGCAAAACCCAGTCATTAATGTCCGTTCATTTGGTGAATCAGTGCCACTGGTGAGTGCATTTGGTAGTGCTTTTACGCAAACATTACAAGCCCAAGGTGTGTTGGCTGCGATAAAGCATTTTCCGGGACACGGTGATACGCATGTCGATAGTCATACTGGGTTACCGCAAGTGATTCATGATAAAGCAACGATCATGGCACAAGATGTTGCGCCTTTTGCACATATCATCGCCACAGCCCAGCCTTCGTTTGTAATGACTGCGCATATTCAATTTCCAGCACTTGATGATTCTACCTTGATCACGACAAAGGGTGAAAAACAAATACGGCCTGCCACCTTATCACGCCCAATATTAACTGATTTGCTACGAGAACAATTAAAATTTGACGGCTTGATAGTGACAGATGCGTTAGATATGGCGGGGATTGCGCAATACTTCACTCCTTTAGATGCTGTACTTGAGACATTTAATGCGGGTGCTGATATAGCATTAATGCCATTTACCATCCGCAATCACCAAGATATTCGTGAATTTGCTCGGTTTATGTCAGCGTTGTCTACAACCATTAATCTTGCTGATATTGAAGATTCCTTTGCACGTATTAAAGGAATTAAACAGCATTTAACGATCACAGGGTTGGCTACCAATACTGACAAAAATTGGCCAGTTGTTCGTAAGCAACAATTAGCTGCGAACATCGCAAAGGCTAGTGTTACACAAGTATTTGGTGCGACAAAGGCGTTGTTTTCTGCAGAAGAGCTCAATGCTGGTACGCAAATGAAAATATTGTTGGTCATGCCTGATGAGTTACGTTGTGCAGGATTAAATCACGCCATTAAGGCTCAGCAGATAGATATTAATCCGACTCAAATTAAACTTCAAACTGATGGATTGCAATGTCTGAGCACGACGACCTTAGCACCAGCAGATCCGCGCATTACTATGCAAGCACTAGAGCAATACGATGTAGTGATTGCCGGCGATATTTCACCGCAAGTCAGCTTAATAGAAATGGGGGGGATGGATGATTTATCAGCGTTACAAGCCCTCGGCAAGCGGCGCAATTCATTGGCGCTGCAGCAACAATTACTCAAGGATATTTTAGGCAATGTTCAACCAGACACGCACACCGTATTTGTTGCGCTAAGAACCCCCTATATTATTAACGAGTTTACTGAATTGAGTGATGCTGCCTATGCAATTTATGATTATCGGGTAGATGAAACCAATTTACACAGTGATAGTTTCAATGCGTTAGCGTTGTATTTATTTAATGATCTGGCAGCGCCAGGGGTGTTACCAGTTACGATCCCGCTTAGAAACGGTAGTGAGGCGATCCCAGCTGTTAGTCCTCGCTAAGTGCTGAGTAACTCATTAATTGTAATAAGTAATCCAGATGGAGATACGAATATGAGGTTTGCGGCACTATCTGGCTGCAAATCTTGGTAATCACTGATTAACTGGTAGCCACTGAGTGATAATTCTTTGAATCCTTTGACTGTGTGACAATCTCCAAGATGCTCAATGTTGGTGCTCCCGTGTTTATCGACATTAATAGTGATATCGATGGTAAAAGGATGATCGGTATTAGCGATCAGTAAGTCGGTTAATTTCAAATCAACGTACACGTCATCTTGATGTTCTGGGATAGCAAAATAATCTTCAATCGTATAATGCTCATATTTATTATGTAGCAACGCATCGAGTAAGGTGAAATAGGTCAACACATTCATCTTTCTTGCAACTTGGCGATGCGGATCATTAATAAACGTACCGGATTCAATAAGTATCGTACTCACTCCTTGAGACACGATATTATCGCCAAATGAACGCGGTGAAAAAGTATCATCAAAACGAGCCACATGATTTGGTATATATTCACGTAACACTTTTTGTGCTGCACAAATCAGTTGCATGGCTTGCTTACGAACTGGCGTAATATGCTTAGCATGATCAGCAACGGGCGCTAGCATGGCAATGGTTGATGTATGTTGGCGCTCACTGATCCCATGATATGCATTCTGGTCATGCAGATTTAACGCTAAATCCGGTTGTAGGGAGGAAACTAAATGTTGTAATACGCGTCCTTCAGGAGATTGTAATACCAGTGCATCGCGATTGATATCTATAAACTGGCCATTGACGCGAGTATGTTTGGCGGCGCCATCGGGGTTTAGCATGGGGACAATATCAATGGTGAACCGTGTTTGCCAATCATTAAAATTATATTCAGTCTGACGGCATAATAAGTGTATAAAATCCATTAACGCTGCTGTAGCCGTCGACTCATCGCCATGCATTTGGCTCCACATTAATATCTTTACGGGTCCTGTTCCCATGCGTAAATGTAAGATAGGACGCTGTTCAAAAGAGGTAAATGATTGTACCAATGTGACTTCAGGGTAAGCTAGTATTTGCTCTAGTACCGGCGCCAATATTTCAGGTGTGATATGGGCGACATTTAATGCTGAAAAATGCATGTCAGTATGTAATTGAGCTATGGTTGCATGATTGATCATAAACACCTCTAACGCCTAGCTTACTCAGCGGGATATAATAAATAGGGTAGTCGTAATTGTCGATAATGTGCAAGTGGTTGATGCCATTGCTCGGTAATTTCAGAAACGGTTTTACCTGCTTGTAAATCAGTTCTTAATGTTGTCGTACCGGCTAATTGATCAAAAAAATCAGGGGCAGTAATTAACTCAATCCGTTGCTCGTCTGCTAAAGCAAACATCGACAACAATAATGAGATATCAAATCCTGCTAAACTTGGCTGGTATTGCTCAATCAATATTGCTTGTAATGGCGTATTCTCCCATTTGGGATAAGGTGCTGACGTAGGCATACTGATAGGAGTCACTGATATCGCTTGTGAGGAGATAGATAACTGCGGATGGCCGAGCATCTGAAATGGGTAATCGGTACCCCGACCCACACTGATATGCGTCGGTTCAAATAGACACAATGAGGCGTACCATTGTACTGCTTGTGCATTGGGTAAATTGGGGCTAGGTGCAATGGGAAGTGGATAAGACATCGATTTGCGATAGCCTTGCACTGGGATAACACGCAGATCTAATTGTTCAGCGAATGCAATCCATTGTTCTCCTTTAATCATCTTGGCTAGCTCGCCCACTGTTAAGCCATGCACGATAGGGATAGGATGCATGCCAACAAATGATTGTAACGATAAATCTAATATTGGGCCTGCTGTATAGTGGCCGTTCGGATTAGGACGGTCTAACACAATAAACGGAATATGGTATTGTGCGGCGGCTTGCATGGCATAGTGCATGGTTGAAATGTAAGTGTAAAAGCGCACTCCGACATCTTGTATGTCAAAAATTAAGACATCAATGTCAGCGAGCATTTGCGCGTTAGGGGCTTTATTTTCCCCATATAGTGAAATTATCGGTAACCCTGTCTGGCTATCGATATTATCGTCGATGGTTTCACCAGCTCCGCGATCCCCTCTAAAGCCATGTTCAGGTGCAAATACTTTAACGATGTTGATGTTATCTGCTAATAACGCATCGACTATGTGAGTGGCTTTTGGGGTATTGGGATAGAGCACGGATGTCTGGTTTACAATTAGCCCTACACGTTTATTTTTCAGATATGGGTAATACTGTGAAATTTGCTCGCCACCTAAACGAAGTTCTTTTGATGTAATAGGCTTTAATGTAATTGGCTTCGTTGTATGTGAGCACCCACTTATTAGTGAAATAAAAAACGTCAAGAACAGCCATTTTGTGCCGACATTGCTGGCATTGTTTAAGACGAGATAAATGAAATTACGCATCTGGGGCTGAATCTTTAGCTGCTTGCAGTGCATGACGTAAAAATCCATCATGTTGCAACAATAAACGAGTCGCCTCGTTTGGGTTAATATCAGCAAGGACACATAATATTGCTGACTTTGGTTGATAGTTAGTACTAATTAATGTGGTAAGTGCTTGATGCTCATCACAGCCGGTAGCCTCAACGACAATGCGCTGTGCTCTAGCTTTGAGTTTAGCATTGCTAGCATTGACATCGACCATTAAGTTTGTGAATGTTTTACCTAGTTTGATCATGCTCGCTGTGCTGAGCATATTCAGGATCAGCTTTTGCGCTGTCCCTGCTTTCATCCGCGTTGATCCGGTTAAAATTTCGGGGCCTACTGCGGCACAAATATTAATAGCGGCCAATGTATTGATCTTGCCATTGGGGTTACAACTAACGCTGATACTAGCTGCACCGAGTTGAGAGGCATAGTTTAAACCGCCAATCACATATGGGGTTCGACCTGAGGCTGCGATGCCTACTAACACGTCGTTAGCGTTAAATGATATGGCAGCTAAATCAACAGCAGCTGCATTAATGTCATCTTCAGCGCCCTCTACTGCGTGAGTGAGTGCTTGCTCTCCTCCAGCTATGATGCCCTGAACTAATTCATCATCGACGCTAAACGTGGGACGACATTCTACTGCATCTAAAATACCTAAACGACCAGAAGTGCCTGCACCCAGATAAATCAATCGCCCACCTAGTCTTAATTGCTTCACGATGACATCAACGGCAGCGCTGATCTGAGGTAATGCCTGAGCGACTGCAACAGGCACAGTTTGATCGGCAGAATTAATGATCTGTAGTATTACATCCGTGCTCTGCATATCAATATCCATTGAGTCGGGATGTCGACTTTCAGATAAGATATGTTGCAGGTCTTGGATTTTTATTATGCGCATTAATTCTGTCCTGTGTTTACTTGTCGTTAGTACGTGATCACTTCGCTTGTTGCGCAACAATCCAAGCCTTTACTTGACGTTCAAGAATAGTCATCGGTAACGCTCCGCCACCTAAGATAGTGTCATGAAAAGCCCGAATATCAAATTTATCACCTAACTGTTCTTCAGCCATTGCACGTAAGGATTGAATTTTTAACATACCTATTTTATATCCCGTCGCTTGTCCTGGCATCACTAAATAACGACGCACTTCGGATTGTGCTTGCTCAGAAGTTATGGCCGAGTTTTCTTTAAAATAAGCGATGGCTTGGGCTTCACTCCACCCTTTTGCATGTAAACCCGTGTCCACGACAAGTCGAATAGCACGCCACATTTCCGAACCTAAACGGCCAAACTCAGAAAGTGGATCTTGATACGTACCAGGCATTTGTTTTGCTAACCATTCTGAATACAACGCCCAGCCTTCGCCATAGGCATTCAAATAAGACTGTTGACGAAATGTAGGGATCCCTTTTAATTCTAATGAAATAGCTATTTGCATGTGATGTCCAGGCAAGCCTTCGTGGTAAGCAATGACTTCTAATTCACGTTTAGGCATGGCTGTCATGTCAGATAAATGTGCATAATACACACCCGGTCTTGAACCATCAGGAGTACTTGGGGAATAATGTTGTGCGGCGCCGTCTTGTTCACGAAAGGCTTCAACACGTTTTACGACCATATCAGCTTTAGGTAAGATCCCAAAGTACTCAGGTAATACGGCTTTAATTTTATTAATAGCAGCCGTGGCATCATCAAGGTAACCCTGACGCCCAGCATCAGTGTTAGGATAATACAGACGTTCATCATCTTTATTTTCACGTAAAAACACGAAAAACTCTTGCAGTGAACCACTGAAACCAAACTCAGCTTTGACGACTTCCATTTCATTTTTTAGACGAGTCACCTCAGCTAAGCCAATATTATGAACTTCATCAGCAGTCAGTGTCGTGGTGGTTTGATTTGCTAAACGTTGGTTATAATATGCTTGCCCATCAGGCAATGCACTGACACCTTTGGCTTGAGCTCTAGCATTAACTTGGTCGGTTTTCTGCCATTGAATTAAGCGCTCATAGGCTGGTTTTAATTCGGTGACAAGTGCAGTTTTTATGTCGGCTAAAAGCACATCAGCTTCAGCGGGCTCTAACAGTTCCGCTTCAACCAGGCCATTAACTTTTGTTTTAGCATCGCTCCATATGGCACTATCAGGGGCATCAGTAAATGGCGCGCCGGTGATGATTTTTTGCGATTCATTAATCACCGCATCAAATGCAAAATAGGGCGGACGTACGCCTTTAGCAGCAATGGCTTTAGATGATGCGATTAACTGATCTAAACCATGCGCACTGCCACTGATACGTTGTAAATAAAATTCCATATCTTCAACGGTTGCTACTGAATGCAAGGCGATTAACAATTGTGGGAAAAAACTATGTATTGCTGTCATTTGATCAAATACATAACTGTTATCACGATACGCATATTCTGCCACCGCTTGTTCAGTTTGGTATACCCAAAAATCATAAGAGATTTTAGCGGTATCACTGAGTTGACTGTAATCAAATTGTGCTTTTAATTGAGCTAAGTTAGCTTGTTTCGTCGCAATACTTTTAGCCATGGCTTCTGGAGAAAAGTCGTCAATTTCCCCTTTGCGTTCACTGCGTCCTAGATACGTAAGATTAATTGGGCTTTCTAATACTTCGGCTTCATATTTAGCATTAAACCATTCATTTAAACGAGCTGACTCATCCACAGCGGATTGTTGAGCGGTCACAACCGTGGCTGAAGCATCGGTTGGTGTGGTTGACTGAGGAGCTTGAGTACAAGCGGTCAAAGCAAGTGTTGTAGCCAGTGCGATAAGTGATAGACGCATGTTGAATCCTTATTAATTTTATTATTTTATTGAGTAGGGTTATTTTTGGGCCATGCAGCAACAAGGCAAGACGCCAACGTACCAAGGCATAACTGCCAAGTAAAGCCAATATTTAAACCAAAGACATAGGGTTGCATTAATACTGGCACTATAAACCCAATAATTAATGCTAAGCTCATGCTCGTTGCGTTACCTCGGTGGGTAAATAACGTCACAAAAAACACCCCCAACAGACCACTGTATGAAAAAACCATAACTGATAATGCGAATGATAATAAAGGCATATCTGAATATTGTTGTAAATAAAAGCACAGTGCAGCCATTAATCCCAATCCGATCCCTACTCCAATCATAGCTAGGCGACTGAGTAACAACCAGCGAGCATTCGATAATTTATGTTGGCGTAATCTTGGTTTCAATAAATCATCAATGATGACCGACGCCATCGCATTTAACCCTGAGTTTAAGGTAGATAAAGCCGCAGCGACAATACCAATTGTGACCCAAGCTTTAATACCTGCAGGTAAGGTAGTTAATACATAGTGCATAAATACGGTGACTGTTTGGCCTGCAAACTCTGGTGTCACACCCGATGATCCAGAGTGCATCAAATCGGGACGTTGATAGTACACATAGAGTAACAATCCAATGACTAAAAACAACAGCATGACAGGGATCAATAAAACGATAGATAACAACATCGCTCGCGCACTTTGGGTCGCTGATTCACAGGTTAAAGCACGTTGTGTGAGATCTTGGTCTAAACCAAATGCAGCAATATTTAATAATACAAAACCTGTAAAAATCGATGCCATGGTAAAGACCCCCGCCGCACTGAAATCCCAGCGCCAATCAAATAATGTGAGTTTAGAGACTCCTGAAGACGTGGAAATGGGTTCGTTTAAGGCATTATAAATACTTGTCAAATCCGCAGGGATACTATTAATTAACACGATCACTACAGCAATTGCTGCAGAAATATATACCGCACATTGAATTGCATCTGAATATATGACACTGCGAATACCCCCGACAATGCTATATGCAATACCTATCACGACAATAACTGTAATTGCGCTCATGACACTACTTGATGCAATATCGCCAAAAAGGATCATTGCTACCGCAATGGCAGCGATATACAGCCTCGCACCACTAGCAAATAAACGGCCAAATAAATACACCATACCCGCTCGTTGTTTCAGCGCTTCTCCAAATCGCAGTTGCAGCAGTTGATAGACGGTTGATACTTGTCGTTCATAAAATAAAGGTATCAGCCAACGCGCGACAATGATGGCAGCAATGAATGCGCCGATATTTGTTGCAAGGTAAGTTAAATTGCCTCGAAACCCTTGATCTGGTCCGCCTAAAAAGGTCGCGGCCGACTGGGAGGTGGCAAGAATCGAGATCGCTACTAACCACATTGGCATTTTCTTTTGCGCTAAGAAAAAATCTTGTGAGGAGACTGCTGCACGATTGATCCACCAGCCACTGGCTAATAGCAAAAGTCCATACAGTGCAAATATTAAAATATCTAATGAGGAATATTGAGCTAGCATCTTGGCTTATTTTTATATAAATTAGTCATTAACAGGATAACGTAAGTTATACCATCATGGAAATGTGTTCAATCACTTAAGGATATGTTGTGCCGCGTCAGACTTTTGCCAATATTAATTTAGCGGCTGTGCTTCACAATTATCATCAAGCTCAGCAAGCTGCACCGCACAGTAAAACGATGGCTGTGATTAAAGCAGATGCCTACGGGCATGGAATGTTAGCGATTGCGCAGTATTTACAGCAAGTCGCAGATGGTTTTGCGGTTGCGTTTATTGATGAGGCGATAACATTACGAGAACATGGGATTACCCAACCGATACTTGTGCTTGAGGGGGCGCATCAGCCAGTAGATTTGACGTTAGCATTGGAACATGATTTGTGGATGGTAGTGCATCAACCAGAACAGGTGATTTGGTTATTATCGGCATTAGCAGCAGGTCAACCCATCCCAACATTATGGTTTAAGGTCGATACGGGGTTACATCGTTTAGGATTGACGGTCGCGCAGCTTGATCACGCACTCGCTTCTCTGCCCGAAAAAACGCTAGAAAACGCGGTATTAATGGGACACTTTGCTTGTGCGGATGAACCGAAAAATGGGTTTAACGGACTACAAATGGAGCGACTTACCCAAGTAGCTAGTACCTACCAACTACCAATCAGCATGGCTAATTCACCTGCCATCGCTGCCGACCCGATGTCTCATGGATTATGGAATCGCTTAGGCATCGCATTATATGGCGCCGAGCCAATGAATCAAACCTCGCAACATACTTGCACACTGTCACTGCAACCGGTCATGCAACTTACTGCTGCGATCATTGGTTTACGTCACATTAAACAAGGTGAGGGAGTCGGGTACGGACAAACTTGGCATGCAAATAGAGATAGTGTCATTGCGACTTTAGCCATCGGCTATGGTGATGGTTATCCTCGTCATGCACCGACAGGGACGCCAGCTTGGTTGCACGGACAAACGATCCCTTTGGTTGGTCGAGTCTCAATGGATATGATTACCTTTGATGTTACGGATGTTGTTGAGTCGCTGGCTATTGGAGATAATGTCGAATTATGGGGGCAACATCTGAGTGTCACAGCAGTGGCCAAACACGTCCAAACAATTAATTATGAGTTGCTAACACGAATTAGTCATAGGGTAACGAAAAAGTACCACTATAATTAAGAATTTATTAGTGATTACTCTAGCAACGTTTGGCGATTAACGATACATTACGCCCTTTGAAAATCGTCGCTAAATATAATAATAAAAAAGGTGGTGTTATGTTACACACGCAACTCTCTAATCCAATCTGTCCGTTACGTCAAAAAATTCGTGATTTTTACCGTATTGATGAAGATCAAGCGGTCGATCATATTCTCCCTCAAGCAGAAGTAAACATGCGAGCACGCAGTCGTGCATGGGAACGTGCGCGCAAAATGGTACTACAAATTCGCCGTGAACAAGAACGCCATGGTGGAGTTGATGCTTTACTTAATGAATTTTCCTTATCGACTGCCGAAGGTATAGTGTTGATGTGCTTAGCTGAAGCATTACTACGTGTACCAGATAAAGACACTCAAGATGAGTTGATCCGTGACAAATTAACTCAAGGCGAATGGACTCCGCATTTAGGCAATAGCGATTCGTTATTCGTTAACGTATCTGCATGGGGTTTGTTATTTACGGGTAACATGGTTGAGTATGCAGACGAGAAGAAAAAAGCACAATTTGGGTTATTGAAAAAAACGATTGGTCGTTTAGGTGAGCCAGTAATTCGTAAGTCCATGACTATTGCCATGAAAGTCATGGGGCGTCAGTTCGTAATGGGTGAGACTATCAAAGCCGCTGTGAAGCGAGCTAAAAGTAAAGAGTCACATGGTTATGTGTATTCGTATGACATGTTAGGCGAAGGCGCACGAACTCAGGAGGATGCAGATCGCTATTATCAATCTTATGAGTCTGCAATTCATGTTATTGGTAAAGCTGCCAATGGCAAAGGACCGATTCATTCTCCTGGTATTTCAGTCAAGTTATCGGCAATTCATCCTCGTTATGAATTTACGCATAGTGAGCGCGCACTGGCAGAGATCCCAGCAAAGCTAAAAGCGTTGTGTTTGTTAGCCAAGCAATATGATATTGGTTTAACCGTCGATGCTGAAGAATCAGAACGTTTAGATATTTCATTAGATATTATTGAAGTGGTATTTAGTGATCCAGAATTAGGTGATTGGGAAGGCTTCGGTTTAGCTGTCCAAGCTTACCAAAAGCGCGCTATTCATGTGATTGAGTGGTTGCGAGTACTAACCCAAACTGTAGGTCGTCGAATGATGGTTCGTTTGGTCAAAGGCGCTTATTGGGATAGCGAAATTAAGCACACCCAGCAAATGGGATTGGACGAATTTCCAGTATTCACCCGCAAATCATCAACGGATGTGTCTTACCACGCATGTGCCAATAAATTACTCGATTATCGCGATACGATTTTTCCTCAGTTTGCTACACATAATGCTTACACCGCATCAGTGATCATTGAATTAGCGGGTGGTGATAGCATCAAACGCAATGAAGCAGGATTTGAGTTTCAATGTTTACATGGTATGGGGGATTCGCTGTATGACCAAGTCGTTAGAGAAGTCGGTATTCAATGTCGTGTATATGCCCCTGTAGGTGAACACGAAGATTTGCTTGCTTACCTGGTTCGTCGTTTATTAGAAAACGGCGCGAACAGCTCCTTTGTCAATGCGATAGTCAATCCTGACTTACCGGTTGAGTCGTTATTATCTGATCCTGTGGAACGTACGCAGCGCCTAGCCAATAAAGCTAATCCACATATTGTTCGCTCCAAAGACATGTTTGGTGCTCTACGAATCAATTCAAAAGGACTCGATATCAATGATTCTCAGTCATTGATTCAATTACAGTTGGATATGAATCGTTGGGTCGATGAGCATATTCCTGTTATGGGGACGGTAGGTAATGCTACGCCAGTATTTAATCCTGCTAATTTGTCAGAGAAAGTCGGTGAATTAAATTATCAAGATGCACAAACCATGTTGGCTAAATTAGATACGGTTCAAGGTGCCTTTGCTGATTGGTCCGCGACTAATGTGACAGAACGTGCAGGGATTATCAATCGTATTGCGGATGCGTTAGAGCGTCATATGCCAGAGTTAATTGCTTTGTGCGTTAAAGAAGCTGGGAAAGTCACCCAAGATAGCATTGATGAAATCCGTGAAGCCGTCGATTTTTGTCGTTATTATGCAGCTCAAGCGCAAATACTCGCTAACGATGAGCGTTTGCAGGCACGTGGTGTAATCTTATGTATTAGTCCGTGGAACTTCCCATTAGCAATTTTCTTGGGACAAATTGTTGCCGCCCTTGCAACAGGTAATACAGTATTAGCTAAACCCGCAGAACAAACCAGTTTAATGGCATTGTTTACGTTGAATTTAATGCATTCCGTTGGTTTACCTGAAGGCACCGTCGAACTGATTATTGCTCCTGGACAAGGTGTCGGAGAAACATTATTACCTGATCCACGTATCAAGGCCGTCATGTTTACCGGCTCAACTCAAACCGGCACGTTAATATCTAAAATATTGGCACAACGCGGCGGGGAACAAGTACCATTAATCGCCGAAACCGGTGGTCAAAATTGCATGATAGTTGACTCTACAGCCCTACCTGAGCAGGTCGTTGATGACGTAATTGCCTCTGGTTTTCAATCGGCAGGGCAACGTTGTTCGGCAATGCGTGTGTTGTTTGTGCATGAAAAAATAGCAGACAATGTGATTCGCATGATCAAAGGCGCGTTGGCAGAATTACACATCGGCGATCCAGGCTCATTAGAAACAGATGTGGGTCCGGTGATTGACCCCAAAGCATTACACGCTTTGACCTCTCATGTTACATACATGGACACGCAAATAAGTGCTAAGCGTGCTCAGTTACTTTATCAATCCGATCTTGGTTCCTTAGCAGAAAAAGGGCATTTCTTTGCACCAAGACTGTATGAAATCGATCATATTGATGTACTAGAAAAAGAGGTGTTTGGTCCTGTAGTACATGTCATTCGCTTTAAAGGCAATGACGTTAATGGACTGGTAGAACAAATTAATGCTACCGGTTTTGGTTTAACGATGGGGATACATACTCGGATTGAATCTCGAGCCGTGGAGTTAGCGCGATTATCGCGTGCTGGGAACATTTACATCAATCGCAATATGATTGGTGCAGTGGTTGGTGTGCAACCGTTTGGGGGGCGTGGTTTATCTGGAACCGGACCTAAAGCCGGTGGTCCTCATTATTTACCTCGTTTGTTACGAGAAGTGGCGACACCTAAAGCCACTCAAATTGTGGCCATTGATGATACCGATCCGGCGTTGCAATCTGATGCGCAGGCACATGTTGAAGCACAACTATTTATGAAACAAGCCCTAGCCATTGAAAATCCATGGCGCTTGACGTCACTCAATGACCGTATTTCAGCGGTACGTCAATTATTGGCGAAGATTGCCACCGTGGACTCGGTTGATGAATTTGCGGATGATTTAAATCACACCCTTGCTGCGGCACGCGATCAGTTAATTCATATAGAAAAACGTTTGCATAAGCCGACAGAGTTACCTGGTCCAACGGGCGAATACAATGCTTTGTCATTGGAGCCACGTGGTGTGTTGATTTGTTTT
The DNA here is from genome assembly GCA_002292215.1 of Glaciecola sp. UBA983. GTDB lineage: Bacteria > Pseudomonadota > Gammaproteobacteria > Enterobacterales > Alteromonadaceae > Opacimonas. The sequence continues at coordinate 27,684 of DBBN01000101.1, forward strand.
GCAGATAAAGATGTTACTTTTGATTATTGGACATTATCGATTGTGACAGCATTGGCTACTGGAAATGTTGTGGTTGCGGTAGTATCAGACGTATTTTACGCTGAGGCGATGGCATTTCGAGATAAGTTAATTGCAACAGGTACCGATGCTGCTGTTTTGCAAGTGGCGAAATTACGTCATTTAGATGCATTATTACAAGATGAGCATCTTGCAGGTGTTGTGGTGGACAGTAATACAGATCGAAGTGCTTATATAGCAAGTATGCTAGCTAGTCGAAATGGTGCAATACTACCGGTGATTACGGCAGAATATAATGATAATCTAATCCAACGTTTAGTCACTGAAAAAACCATCAGTATTGATACTACCGCATCTGGTGGTAACACTTCTCTGATGACTTTGGTAGATGATGAGTAAGTATGCCTAAAAAAATCCAAACGCCGATGGAAGTCGAATTAAAATTAATTGCGTTAAATAATCCACTGCTTGCCTTCGAAGAACAGGTGTTACCCCTGTTAGATGGGCAAGTGGAGGTGTCTAAAAAGACCTTGAAAAATCAATATTTTGATACGCCAGAGCAGCTTTTACGCCAAAATAAAATGGGCTTACGTGTGCGCTCAACTAATGACTTACACGAACAAACATTAAAAATGAAAGGCACGACTGTCGGTGGGTTACATCAACGTCCTGAGTTTAATCTGCCGTTGGCCACAGCGAATGTCGATATCCGCTTATTTGATAACGAAATATGGCCTGTCACTTTTGATATTAATCAAATACAAAATAGTTTAGGACCGTTGTTTACTACTCATTTTCATCGCACAACGTATCGTATAAATGATGCTGAAGGCAATGATTTTGAAGTGGTATTTGATGTTGGAGAAGTTGCTACTGATAAAGACCAGCATCCAATTAATGAGATTGAGCTGGAGTTAATCAAAGGTAAACCGAATGCATTATTTTCTTTAGCAAATATTATCGCTCAACATTGTGATGTGCGGGTTAATAATTTGACCAAAGCGGCGTATGGGTATGCGTTGGTGAGTGGTAAAGCGTTACAACCTAAAAAAATGGCTTATGTGTTACCTATCGTTCGCAACGCATCCACTGAGCAAGCTTTTGAGTCAGCGGTTGCCTATGCTTTACAGCATTGGCAGCATAATCAAACTGTGTATGTAGAAACTTATCGACTGCAAGCCTTAACTGAAATGGTGCGTTCGATTCGTCTGTTGCTGCAAGTGTTTTCGTTATACTTACCCGTTTTACAGTGCAAAGAACTATTAGAACTACATCGAGATTTGATCAAGTTTTTGCAAAAACTACAATGGCAAGATGAGATCCATGCCATCCGCTATTTACGTTCGCGCAAAGGGCCTTTTAGCAAACGTTTAAATAAAGACTCAGCCTTAATGAGTTATTTACAAGGTCGTAAAGAAGGGCTACTGAATGCACATGCACCACAAGATATTATTTTTTCTAAGCAATCTGCGAGTATTCAACTGAAAACTGCTGCATTGTTGTTAAACCGCCCTTGGCGTGAAAGTGCGCATGGCTTTGATGCGCCAGTATTAGAGCATGCACATGGTTGGTTATCACAAGGGTGGCAAACGCTACTTCAGGCGATGCCAAATAAAACAATGCAAGCCCCACAATACCTATCTGCACAAGTAATATTGCGACAAACGTTACTGAATGGATTTATGTTGGCAGGATTATTTGATGAAGGACGAGAAGGCTTTCGGGCACCTTGGTTAGATTTAGCGATTGGAATGGAAGAATTGAACGCGTTGGCATTGTTACAGCAAATTTTACAAGAGACAGATTTAGATGATAAGACAGATTTACTTAAGTGGACATCAGATAAAACCAATGCATTATTGAATGTAATGGAAATGACAAGGAATGTGGCATTAAATGCCGAAGTATATTGGTAAAAAAAGCATCAGTTAACAAAATACCTTTTTTTTGCTATACTTATAACGAAAGGAAATATTAAAAGGGCAATATTATGAAATTATCAAAGTTATTTAAACGCAGAAGTAAATACGCACCCATTGCATTTTTGGGCCGTAAAAAAATTGAAAAAATCTTAGATGCAGATATCGAGAAACTCAACAAAAAGCCGAAAGCTGTAGAGGCGAAAGCATCCGAATCTAGCGATACGCTATAAGGCTTTTACCAGCCACTTATAAGCCAAAAGCTCGATTAATAATCGCTTGTGTAAATGGCTTACGTAAATAAAATCCTCTTGGTCGGGTTTGTATAGTCTGACCGTCACTGCCAATTGCATCCGTTAAGGCCCTGCCATTGGCAGCTTTGGGGCGAATGTGTAATGCTTCGCCCATTTTAGCTGTTATTTGTTCTACCTTCCCCAAACTAATTAATTCCATTAACTCTTCCCAATCGTGCGCTAGCAGGGCTGATTCTTGTTCGCTAGGTTGCCATAGGATTGGCATGCCTAGTTGTCGTTCACGAGGTGGGATGGCGCGTTCACCTACTACTGGAATAAATAATACCTGTGAGAGTTTATTGCGTACGGCACTGGTCTGCCATTGCTCGGCAATATGGGCTAACAGATGGACATAGCATACATAAGTCGTTTCTAATACTTGTCCTTGTTGATCAATTGGGATGGTTTTAAGCTCTATCCCTAATTCAGGAAAATCTTGCTGTTGCTTTGAACCTGCACTGGCACCAAGCCATAATTCAATTAATTGACCGGTAAATCCTTTATGTTGCTTAAAATGTTCAGGCACGACAACGTCCGCGCTATCACCTAATTCGCCTAACGTTCGCCCAGCAATTATTTCTGCACGGGCAAACAATTCTGCAGCACTTGCCGGCGGCATAGTCGGAGGGCGATGGTTAGATGCATCAATATAAGGCTGATTAGCTGTGCTTTTAGTCATTTATTTCTTTGATAAGTGTCAGTTATTACTAGGAAAAGATAGTGGTTTATGAAAGAATGTCAACATATTAAATATTCACCGAATTGGTTTCCAAGTGATAGATACTGAAGGATTCCGTGCCAATGTCGGTATTATTATCTGCAATAAACAGGGGCAGGTTTTTTGGGCGCGTCGTTACGGCCAACATTCGTGGCAATTTCCACAAGGTGGAATTGATATAGGCGAAAACCCTGAGCAGGCAATGTATCGTGAATTGCATGAAGAAGTAGGTCTCAAACCTGCTGATGTGGAACTGTTAGGGGTAACCCGAAACTGGATCCGCTATAAGTTACCTAAGCGGTTGATTCGTTCAGGCACTCAACCTGTGTGTATCGGTCAAAAGCAAAAGTGGTATTTGTTGCGTCTAACTTGCGAAGAAAAAGATGTGGATGTATTGCACTCATCCCATCCTGAATTTGATGATTGGCGCTGGACTAGCTTTTGGTATCCCATTCGTAATGTTGTCTCATTTAAACGTGAAGTCTATCGTCGGGCGCTTAAAGAGCTGATGCCATTTGTATTTAACGGATTAAAACAACAAGTCAAAACCGAACAAAAAACAACACAAAAGCAGAATCCCAATAGGTCAGCACGTCGCAATAAGACACGCAGAAAAAAGCGGCCTACTAATTAGCTCATTGATTTTTTTCTTGGAGAATGAATTAAGATGCTCACGACCTTAAAGCAAATTGTACAAGAAGTCAGCCGCACGCCGGGCTTAGACGCGGCCTTAAATCGTTTAGTTACTCTGGTTAAAGCGGCAATGGAAGTTGATTCGTGTTCTATTTATTTAGCCAATTATGAAAAGCAACACTTAGTGTTAACTGCAACTAACGGCCTCGATCCTAATGCAGTGGGAAAAGTGTGCATCGGTTTTTCAGAAGGTTTAATCGGGTTAGTGGGGCAACGAGAAGAACCCTTAAATATTGAAAACGCGCACGAGCATCCTCGCTTTAAGCATTACCCTGAAGTAAAAGAAGAAGAATACAATGCATTTTTAGGCACCCCAATCATTTACCAACGTAAAGTGCTGGGGGTGATGACGATGCAGCAAAAAGACATGCGCCGTTTTTCACCTGATGAAGAAGCTTTCCTGGTTACGCTTGCGACACAAATTGCATTAGAAATTGCTAATGCCGATATGCTTGGCGAATTGATTCAATCCGAAAGTTTAGCATTACCTTCAGGTCCTAAAACCGTCAATGGCGTGCCAGGAGCGAATGGGCTAGCAATGGGGATTGGTTTTGGTTGGAATCAACAAGTCTCGTTGAGCAACTTAGTTAATCGCCGCCATAAAAATGAAGCGTATGAAATTATTGCTTATCGCGATGCGGTTGATATTACTCGTGCAGAAGTGAAACAACTGTCGGCTGGCTTAGACGAGTCATTACCGGATGATATTAAAGCGATTTTCACCATGTACGATCAGCTTCTGGATGCTAGTAGTTTAGGGCGTGAAGTCGAACAGCAAATCAAGGAAGGCTGGAATGCCGCGACGAGTTTAAAAATTGTTATCGAAAACTATGCCGCTCGGTTCAAGGCAATGCAAGATCCCTACATGCAAGAGCGGGCTGTTGATATTATCGACCTATCGAATCGCATTTTAGGATATATATTAAACCCGACAAAACAAGCGCGACAATTTCCAGATACACCGTTTATTTTGGTCGCAACAGAAATAACAGCATCGATGTTAGCTGAGTGTCCAAGTGATATGCTCAAAGGGGTTATTTCTATCCATGGGTCACAGAACTCACATGCCGCAATCTTAGCTCGCGCGTTGGGTGTGCCAGCCATTTTGGGGATCTCGTCCGTATTGCCTTCATTGCTTGATAATAAAATGTTATTGATTGATGGCTATGCCGGCGCAATAACGATTGCACCAGGACCTCAACAAGCTCGTGAGTTTCAGCAGCTGATCAATGAAGAACAATTACTGTATGCCAAAATTGACGCTCTGGGCAATGAGCCGTCGATTACTCAAGATCATCATGAAATGCATTTGTATGTGAATACGGGTTTAGCGGTGAAACATGATTTGGCAGATAATGATAATATTAAAGGGGTAGGATTGTTTCGTACTGAAATCCCTTTTATGCAAAGTGATTATTTTCCTCCGGAACAAGAACAATATGAATTGTATCGTAGTATTTTACAAGTCAATCCAGACAAAGATATTACGATGCGTACATTGGATGTCGGCGGAGATAAACCGTTATCTTATTTGCCGATTGTTGAGGATAATCCCTTTTTGGGATGGCGTGGAATTCGCTTAACTCTTGATCAACCAGAAATATTTTTAGTTCAAGCACGCGCAATGATCCGTGCCAGTGAAGATTTTACCAATCTGCAAATCATGTTACCTATGATTACGACTGTTTCAGAGGTGAAAGAAGCTAAGCGGTTACTCAAACAAGCTTTTTTTGAAGTCAAAGAAGAATCAAACGATCCACATTCAACGTTAATGATGCCCAAATTAGGGATCATGCTAGAAGTACCAGCGGTGGTGTATCAATTACCACAGCTAGCTAAATTGGTGGATTTTTTCTCTGTAGGTACTAATGATTTAACCCAGTATTTATTAGCGGTTGATCGAAATAATCCTCGTGTATCATCTTTGTATAACAGTTTTCATCCATCAGTATTAGCGGTGCTACAAACTATTGTAACGCAGGCTAATACCCTTAATAAACCGATTACTGTGTGTGGGGAGTTGGCTGGTGATCCGTCTGGAGCTGTATTATTGATGGCAATGGGTTATCAAAAACTCAGTATGAACGCATATAATATTCGTAAAATTAACTGGGTTATCCGAAGTATTGAGCTTGAGCAAGCACAACAATTATTAAGTGAAGTCATACAGCTTGAAGACGCATGTGATGTAAAAAACCAAGTCGAGGCCTTTTTAGAAGCTCATGGCTTAGGCGGTTTAGTGCGTGCCGGTGGCTAATTTGTTAAAAGAATTCTATCTATGAGTCCAGAACTAAGTATTTTAGTTATCTGTATTGGTGTCGGCAGCATTGTCGGATTGAGTGCTGGTTTGTTAGGGATTGGTGGTGGCTTGATTATTGTTCCAGCATTGACTTATTTACTGAGTCATTTTTTGGGAATATCGCCATTTGATGCGATTATCATTGCGATTGCAACATCGTTATCTACGATTATTTTAACCGGCTTTTCTGCCTCAGCTGCCCATTATAAATTAGGCAACTTAGATAAGCATGTCATTGTTTTTACTGGTTTAGGCATAGCGGTGGGAGCGAGTATTGGTGGTTATGTTGCCAGTGCTATCCCTGGACAATATCTAAAAGCGACGTTTGCAGTGCTAGTCATGGCTGTTGCCATATATATGATTTTTGGTAAAAAATCGGCGTCACGCTTTGCCGCAAATCGGGCAATATTGTCTTTAGCTGGATTAAAAACGGGCTTCATATCTGCGTTAATGGGAATTGGCGGAGGGGCGATTTTAGTTCCAGTATTGGTTTTTTTCCAAGTTGATATTCGTAAAGCAATCGGCTGTGCGGCAGTCAGCGGATTGATAATCGCTATTTTTGGCACCACCAGTTTTATTATTGCCGGATGGAATGTGCCTGATTTACCAGCATATTCTTTTGGTTATGTTTATTTACCCGCAACCCTAGGCATTGTGCTCAGTTCTGTATTTACCGCACCAATTGGTGTTAAACTAGGTCATTCAATGGATACCCAAAAGCTCAAGCGAATTTTCGCTGTGTTTATGGTATTAGTCAGTATCCGCATGTTGATAGGAATCATATAAACCATGCTACAAGCCCCCTTACAAGAAGCACAATATTGGGTGTTTTCTAACATAGACCCGGTCATTTTTTCTATCGGTCCCTTAGCGGTTCGTTGGTACGGACTAATGTACCTAGTCGGATTTATTGCAGCCTACTTGTTAGCAAAAAAACGTCTTGCTCGCACGGGGTGGAGTGAAGATGATTTGAGCGACTTATTATTTTGGGGATTTTTGGGTGTCATTATTGGCGGCCGCCTAGGGTACGTGTTGTTTTATCAATTTGAATATTTCGTATCTGACCCTATTTATTTAATAAAGATTTGGACTGGCGGTATGTCATTTCATGGCGGCTTACTTGGCGTCATCGCGGCCATTATATTGTTTGCGCGCAAGAAAAAAGTATCATTTTTAGCCGTCGGTGATTTTGTCGCGCCTTTAGTTCCTATTGGACTCGGTGCTGGCCGTATCGGTAACTTTATTAATGGTGAACTGTGGGGGCGTGCAACGGATGTGCCTTGGGCAGTGATTTTTGCAAGTACTGACCCAGATAGATTGCCGCGACATCCATCGCAGTTGTATCAGTTTGCCTTAGAAGGTGTGGTGTTGTTTACTTTGTTATGGTTGTTTTCACGCAAACCTAAACCGGTAGGGGCTGTGGCAGGGATGTTTTTACTGGGTTATGGCATTGTCCGTTTTGTGGTTGAGTTTTTCCGTCAACCCGATGCACATTTAGGTCTTAATTCACTGGGTCTATCACAAGGCCAATTACTCAGTCTCCCCATGATCATCATTGGTGCGGTCATTATCTATCGCGCTTATTCATACTCGACGACTAACAGCATTATTAACTCGACAAAAAAATAAAGGGTTTACCTCATGAGACAATATGAAGATTTATGTCAACGCATCATCGATGAAGGTGAATGGGTAGCCAATGAGCGCACAGGCAAACGCTGTTTGACCTTGATAAATGCAGATCTGGAATATGATGTTGAGAATAATGAGTTTCCGTTGGTCACTACGCGTAAGAGCTTTTATAAGGCGGCGATTGCTGAATTACTCGGTTATCTTCGCGGTTATGATAATGCTGCTGATTTTCGTGCAATAGGTTGCAATACGTGGAACGCGAATGCCAATGAAAACCAAGCATGGCTCAATAATCCTCATCGCAAAGGTGAAGATGATATGGGGCGTGTGTATGGTGTGCAAGGTCGTGCTTGGCAACGTAGTGATGGCACAACCCTAGATCAATTACAAAAAATCGTCGATGATTTATCTCGTGGGGTTGATGATCGCGGTGAGATCTTAACATTCTACAACCCGGGTGAGTTTGAAATGGGCTGTTTACGTCCATGTATGCACACGCATCACTTTTCATTACTCGGAGGTAAATTATATCTCAATAGTATGCAGCGCAGTGCGGATATTCCATTGGGGATCAACTTTAACCAAGTACAAGTCTTTGTCTTATTGGCTCTGATTGCACAAATTACAGGCCATAAACCGGGCAAGGCGTATCATAAAATTGTTAATGCGCATATTTATGAAGATCAGCTTGAGTTGATGCGTGATGTACAGCTAAAACGTGAACCTTTCGCCGCACCTAAATTGACGATTAATCCTGATATTAAATCATTAAAAGATATTGAAACTTGGGTCACACGAGATGACTTTACGGTTGAAGGCTATGAGTGTCATGAGGCGATAGCTTATCCTTTTGCGGTATAGCTATTCAGGACTCAATCTCACACTAATACATTTGACCACTATTGCCCCATGTTCTTTATAGAAACAAGCTTCTTCAAAAACCAGACGCCGGCGATATTGTAAAGGCTGAACATGAGATATGGATGCTCACTATGTACAGTAAATCGGAACGAGCTACTATCGCTGGTCATAACTGGCCTAAAATGTGACAATATCATCGGCGCTTTATCGTAAGTGTTAGACAGCTATAACCTTAGTCATATGCGGGCCGAACACAAAGAAGTCGGACGAAAGTCGTGCCTATGTCGGGGCCTTGTCGTAACTGTGTAACGTCGTTCAGTCTAATAATAGGATGTACCAGAGAGCCTATGGAGAAGCATTTATGTACGTGAACAGTATCCGACTTCGAGAACTACGTCTTGCCCGTCAATGGTCACAGGATCAATTGGCCACACTTTGTGGTTTAAACCTGCGCACCATCCAACGCCTAGAATCTGGTGCTAAGATCTCTAATGAATCTTTGCGGGCACTTGCTGCCGTTCTTGAGGTGCCAGCCGAGAGCTTGCTAACTGACGAACCGTCGCCCGGTCAATCAGCCCTTAAGGCAATGCGTGAAGGTGTGCTTAGTGGTCTAGAATTTACTGGCACTACCCCACGAGCCGATTTCTGGTGGTTTGCGCTCGGTGTGGTAATGATGTTGGTTTTCGTGAAGTTGCTCGGTCTGGTCCTCGGTCCGCTGCCGCTACAATTAGCCTCATTGGTCGTGTTGCTGCCATGGATCGCGGCCTGCACTAGGCGCTTGCGCGATGCTGGACTCAGTCCTTGGTGGCAGCTCATCAGCTTAGCTCCAGTCGCAGGTATCCTTGTGTTGCTCTATTTACTTACCTATCAAATCAAAAAAGCAGAGCCTGCAAATGCGACAACGAGCTGAAACCGCTGCGTTTGATCGATTCGTTGCAGCATGCGACAAAGCAAATGTTCCGAATGAGGCTATGTTTCAAGCTGCTATTTTTACAAAAGAATGTGGTTTTACATCCGCTCTTCCATTCGCATGATAGGTTCACGGATCATGCGTAAAAAGACCAAACTTGGGATCACCATCAGCGC
>DBBN01000062.1:0-36556 GCA_002292215.1 Glaciecola sp. UBA983
AACTGAGCCAAGGCGTCAGAATTAATACCACGCTAATAGATGTTGCGGAGTCCGATATCAAGATTGGTATGGCGGTTAAACCTATATTTGATAAAGTTAGTACTGATGGTAAAACGCTACTTCGTTTTACCTCTGCTGACAATCCCGGTGGGGTGCGCGAATACCTCGATCCGTTGCTTAATCTTGAGCGTAACGAAAAAGGTCAAGTTAAGGTTCCGGTCGATAACTTAAGCGCATTGTATGCTTTGGCTGATAATACTTTTACGCAGTGGAGCAATGAGTTTATTGTTGACCAAACGTTGATTAATGATTTTGCAGCTTTGTCTGGTGATGATTACTGGTTGCATACCGATGTAGAGCGCGCAAAAACAGACAGTCCATTTAAAACGACTATTGCGCATGGTTCTTTGGTTCAGGTGTTGCAATCACGCTTAACCATTGCCCTGCCTTTTGAAATTGTAGGCTTTCAAACTATGGTGAATTATGGATCCAATCGCTTACGTTTCCCAGCTCCAGTACCATCCGGATCGACTATTCATGGTAGAAGTAAGGTAAAAGATATCAGTGTCTCGCACAAAGGTGTACAGCTTACCCTTGAAATGAACATTCACGTCGTAGGAAACGATAAACCGAGTGTCATCAACGACTTAGTTATCCTTTACCGCTAATCTAGCCTTGCATCATTCAGCGCTTTATATCAATGATATGAAGCGCTTTTTCTGTGGTGTGTAAATCATTGATTTTATTGAGTTTTAAACTAAATGCGCTTTAGTCTTTATGGACGATGAAGGGAATCGACTTTGCTCTGATAATAACATTAATGATAATGTTTTTAAGGGAAATTTATGAATATTCGCGCATTAGGTTATTTCGTCGCACAAACTGATAATATTAATGAATGGAAAGAGTACGCAGAACAAGTCCTTGGCATGATGACCTCGCCTACAGACGAAGGTGGTCTTTATATCAAAATGGATGAACGACCGTATCGTATGCTCATTATCCCTGGAGAAGAAAAGTGTTATGTGGCATCGGGCTGGGAGCTAGCTAATCAAGCCGCGTTTAACGATGCTAAGCAGTCTTTGATAGATAAATCGGTTAGTTTTGAAGAAGCCGATACTGCATTTTGTAAGGTGCGCGGAGCACAACAAATCCTCATTGTGAATGATCCTGCAGGTAATCGCCATGAATTGTATTGGGGGCATATCTCAGACTGTCAGCCTTTTACATCACCTCAAGGTGTACCTCAATTTGTCACTGGTGAAATGGGCCTTGGTCATACTGTTTTACCTGCACCAAACTTTGATGAAACCTATCAATTTTTAACAGATGTATTAGGTTTTGAACTTTCTGATTTATTCAATTTTAAACCTGCACCAGAAGCGCCTAATGTCAGAATTTACTTTATGCATTGTGCCAATGCGCGTCATCATAGTTTGGCTATTTGCGAGTTCCCTGTGCCTAGTGGCTGCGTGCATGCGATGGTAGAAGTCGATAGTATGACTGAAGTTGGCCGTGCACATGATCGCCAACAAGCACATGGGGTCGATTTATCAGCTACACTGGGTCAACATTTAAATGACAAAATGATTTCATTTTACATGAAAACTCCATCAGGCTTTGACCTTGAGTATGGCTATGACGGATTACAGGTTGATAATTGGGAAGAACATTGTGCTTTCGAGTTTAGCCGCGTTAGCCTATGGGGCCATGATTTTTCAGTGGGACAAAATAAATGAACAAATTAAAAACAGCTAGTCAAATTGTCGCCCAACTGCAAGATGGAATGACTATTGGTATTGGTGGCTGGGGGCCTCGACGCAAGCCAATGGCATTGATTCGTGAAATTTTACGCTCTGATCTAAAAGACTTAACCATTGTCAGTTATGGTGGAGCCGATGTTGGCATGTTGTGCGCTGCAGGAAAAGTGAAAAAAGTTATTTTTGCGTTTGTGTCTTTAGATTTTATTCCGTTGGAACCGTTTTTTCGTAAAGCTCGCGAACAAGGTCAGCTTGAAGTCATGGAAATAGACGAGGGTATGTTATTGCTTGGTTTAAGAGCGGCGGCATGGGGCTGTCCTTATATCCCAACTCAAGTGGGTTTGGGAACGGACGTCATCATCAATAATCCAGATTTAAAAGTCATCGATAGTCCATACGATGACAAAGAATGGGTTGCGATGCCGGCACTTAAATTAGATGCTGCATTGGTCCATGTTGATCGAGCTGATGAACGCGGAGTGTGTCGTATTTCAGCTCCTGATCATCACATGGATGATTGGTTTGTTCGCGCTGCTAGTAATGCTTATATTACTTGCGATGAACTAGTAACTAGCGATCATTTTATTCCCGCAGAAGTATCACGTCAGGTATTCTGGGAGCGAAGCCTAACAACGGCTGTGTGCCATATTCCAGGTGGAGCGCATCCAAGTTCATGTGCGCCTTTTTATGGCATCGATAATAGTCATTTCTTGGAATATAACAAATACGCTAAAGACGGTGGTTTTACTGCTTACTGTGAGAAGTTCGTTGATGGCAAAACTGAACAAGAATATCAAGCAATGTTTGGCGATATTGATGCCATACGCCAAATTCCACAAACTAGCTATTAAAAAGGACATGATTATGACAGCAACATCGTATAGCTTGGCAGAACTCATGATCTGTGTGGCTGCAACCGCCTTTGAAAATGACGGTGAAGTATTAGCAACAGGTATTGGAGTAATCCCTCGTTTGGGTGCTAGTTTGGCCATGAGCACAACTAACCCTGATTTAATGATGACCGATTCTGAAGCGTATTTACTTAGCGAACCTAACCCGATTGGTGCTCGCAGCGAAGATTTTGTACAACGTAACGAAACATGGATGGGATTTTCACGTATTTTTGATAACGTCTGGAGTCGTAAACGTCATGCAATGATTGGGCCAACACAGATAGATCGTTTTGGGCAAAGTAATATTTCTGCTTTAGGCAGTGATTACAATCAACCCAAAATCCAAATGCTTGGGGTAAGAGGTTTACCTGGAAATTCAATTAGTCACGCCAATTCGTTTTTTGTCCCTAATCACAGTACTCGGGTATTTGTAGAGGGTGAGTGTGACGTTGTATGTTCAATAGGTTTCAATCCTGCGCGCATGCCAAAGGGATATGACAATGACGATATCGATATCCGATTGGTCATTACCGATATTTGCGTGATGGATTGGCAAGGGCCTAATAATACACTTCGGCTAGTGAGCGTTCATCCTGGTGTCAGTGTTGATGAAGTCATAGAAAAAACGGGTTTTTCTGTCCATATTGAAGCAAATACGCCTACTACTGCTGCACCAACGACGGAGCAATTGGCGCTAATCGCAACGTTTGATCCACATAACCTTCGCGCCAAACAACTTAAAGATAATCCTCCGGGCATTCGCCCTGTGGCTTCATAAAGCGAGGAGATAAGAATGAGTGATGTACAAATAATTGACGAAGTCGTGCTTTACGAAGTGCAAGATCAAATAGCAATTGTGACGATGAACCGCCCTGAATACAACAATGCGCAAAACTCAAAAATGACCTATGCGCTTGATAAAGCACTGCAGTTAGCGTGTAACGATGATGATGTTAAAGTCATTGTGCTAGCGGGTGAGGGTAAGCACTTTTCTGCGGGACATGATATTGGAACGCCTGGACGTGATGTCGACCAAAGCTTTGAACGGACACACCTTTGGTATGATCATGTCAATAAACCTGGTGGTGAATTTTTGTATGCTCGTGAGCATGAGGTTTATTTAGGTATGTGCAGGCGCTGGCGTGAATTGCCAAAGCCAACCATTGCGATGGTGCAAGGTGCTTGTGTGGCTGGCGGATTAATGCTGGCATGGGTCTGTGATTTGGTCATTGCTGATGAGCGAGCCTTTTTCTCCGATCCTGTTGTGCGTATGGGTATTCCAGGTGTTGAATATTTTGCCCATGTACATGAACTAAATGCCCGTATAGCCAAAGAATTTTTATTTACGGGTGAGCGTATGTCGGCTCAACGCGCATATGAAATGGGTATGGTAAATCGTGTCGTACCGGCTGACGAGCTGCGTAAAGAAACGTTAGCGATGGCCGGTCGTATTGCACAAATGCCTAGATTAGGTCTGCAATTGACTAAGCAAGTCATTAATAATGCTGAAGACCTAATGGGTAAACGCTCCACTATGGATATGGCATTTGGGCTGCATCATTTTGCTCATGCGCACAATGAAACGATTTCAGGTGACCGCCTCGGTGGATATGATGCTAAAGCAATGGCCAAAGCGAATAAATCAGCTGCAAAGGATAAATAGCCATGAGCACGCCCGACATAAACAATGATGCACGGTGGCGAACACCATTAACACAAGCACTCGGATGTCGTTATCCCATAGTTCAAACAGCAATGGGCTGGGTGTCTGATGCTAATTTAGTTATTGCTACAACTCGCGCTGGTGGTTTCGGATTTCTAGCAGGTGCGACTATCCCTAGCGAAGATATTGAAGCCGAAGTTAAAAAAGTAATAGATGCAACTGGTTCTAGTAATTTTGGTCTTAACTTTCACATGTTTCAAGAAAATGCGATGCAATGTGTTGAGTTGGCTATACAGTATAAACTGAAAGCGGTGAGTTATGGACGCGGCCCAGATAAAGCAACGATTGCCCGCTTAAAAACGGCTGGCGTGTTATGTATTCCTACAGTAGGCGCAGTTAAACATGCGATTAAAGCGGTAGCCTTGGGGGCGGATATGATCACGATACAAGGTAGTGAAGGCGGTGGTCATACAGGTAGTGTGCCAACCACAATTTTATTACCACAAGTATTAGATGCCGTCTCTATTCCGGTGATCAGTGCTGGGGGATATTCGTGCGGAAGAGGCTTAGCTTCAGCGCTAGCTTCAGGCGCAGCGGGTGTAGCTATGGGGACGCGTTTTATGTTGACCTCAGATGCACCTACCCCGAGAAATATTCAACAATGTTATTTAGATGCTAAAGAAGGTAGCGATGTACGTATCTCCACAGCAGTCGATGGAATGCGCCATCGTATGCTAAATACCCCGTTTGTTGACAAATTAGAGCGTGCTAGCGGCATCAAGCGTTTATGGATAGCCATAAGCAGCGCGCGACAATGGCAAAAAGAAACAGGTATGAGCATGACACATATGTTGAAGGTGTTTTTTAAAGGGTTACGCGAAGATCCTTCGGCGACTGCTACCTTGATTATGTCGGCAAACCAGCCCGTATTACTGCAAAAATCGATGGTCGAAGGTAAACCAGAATCAGGCATTATGCCGAGTGGTCAAGTTGCGACTTCGATTGAGAATTTACCGAGTGTGGCAGAATTACTAGCACAAATAACGACGCAAGCTGATGAGTGTATTGAACATATGCTTGCGGGTCGAGCTGGTAAATTATCTAAATAAATTAAACAAGGAGCCCTGTGGTTATGACTCAAGCATTTACAACACAAATAGAAAATGGCATTGCCGAAATTGTTATTGACAAGGCACCCGTCAATGCACTAGATAGTAGTGAGTGGCATGCCTTGGCAGCACTCGTTAATAATATTGGTAAAAACCCTGATGCGCGGGTACTGATTATTCGTTCGCAAGGTCGTGGATTTTGTGCCGGTGTTGATATTAAAGAGTTAGATCAACACCCAGAGCGTATTGTGAC
This sequence comes from Glaciecola sp. UBA983, assembly GCA_002292215.1. Lineage (GTDB taxonomy): Bacteria > Pseudomonadota > Gammaproteobacteria > Enterobacterales > Alteromonadaceae > Opacimonas. The sequence goes on from DBBN01000062.1 coordinate 5,679, forward strand.
CGTCAATGCTGGCAATTATGAGACTTTCAAAGCGGTGCATTTATGCCCCATTCCAGTCATTGTTGCATTGCATGGGTATGTGTTAGGTGGCGGCATTGGTATCACCGGTGCGGCTGATATTGTTGTAGCGTCAACATGTACGACATTTGCATTACCTGAAGTTGATCGCGGGGCAATGGGGGGAGGCGCTCATTTACAACGATTATTCCCAGTCCAAAAAGTCCGTTATTTATTTTTCACTGGTGAGACGATTTCGGTGCAAGATGCAGATAAATATGGCTTCATTGAACGCATTGTCGAAAAAGATCAACTACGCGACACGGCCATAGAGATAGCTACAAAGATTGCAGCTAAAAGCCCAGATATGATCCGCATAGCTAAAGAAAGCCTAAACGGCATTGAAGATGGCGACTTAGAAGCCAAATATCGCTGGGAACAAGGGTTTACCTTACAAGCTTATACTAGCCCAGACTCTGCTGAAACTCGTCGTGCGTTTGTGGATAAACGCGACGCTAAATTTTGAGGCGACTATGAAACTGCAATTTTCTCCTGAACAAGATTTATTTCGCTTAGAGGTGCGCCAATGGCTAGCAGCTAATGTACCAAAGCAAAAATTACCAACATACGACACCAAAGAAGGCTTTGAGTTGCATCGTCAATGGGAACATAAACTGTTTGAAGCTGGTTTTTCAATGGTAATGTGGCCTAAAGAATATGGTGGTCGTGGCTGTGATTTAATTGATTGGCTTATTTTTGAAGAAGAATACTATGGTGCCGGTGCGCCAGGCAGAGTTAATCAAAACGGTCAGTTACTATTAGGTTCGACGTTACTTGATTTTGGTACGCCAGAACAAAAAGCACATTTTTTACCACGCATGGCCTCTAGTGAAGATATGTGGGCGCAAGCCTGGTCTGAACCTAATGCAGGTTCTGACATGGCGAATATCAGCAGTAAAGCAACGCTGGACGGTGATCATTATGTCATTAATGGTCAAAAAACATGGTCTACACGTGCTATTTATGCCGATTGGGCGTTTGGTTTGTTTCGCTCACAACCTGGCTCAGAACGTCATCATGGTTTGTCGTTTTTACTCGTACCGCTCAATACTGAAGGCGTGACAATCCGCCCAATTAAAGCGTTGGATGGTGAAGAAGCATTCGCTGAAATCTTCTTTGATGATGTCAAAGTACCGATTACTAACCGTATTGGGGATGATGGCAAAGGTTGGCATGTTGCAATGGCGACGGCAGGATTTGAGCGCGGTTTATTACTGCGCTCACCTGCACGTTTTCAACAACCAGCAAGACGCTTAGTTCAATTATATCGAGATAATAAAGCCGCTTCTGATCGCGATCCTGCTATTGGTGTTGCAGTAAGTAAGTGTTGGGCGGACGCTGAAGCATATGCATTATCAGCATACAATACTGTTGGTCGTGTCAGTAATGGTGAAAAAATTGGCGCCGAGTCCAGCTTAAATAAGATTTTCTGGTCTGAACTGGACTTACTCATTAGCCAAACTGCAATGGATATTTTAGGCTTGACTGGTGAGTTGCTGGGTTCAGCAACGTTAGCACATGAACACGCATATTGGCTCGACGCATTTTTATTTGCACAGGCCGGACCGATTTACGCCGGCACCAACGAAATACAACGTAATATAGTTGCTGAGCGAATGCTTGGCCTACCTAAAAAGTGAGCTCACGCATGGATTTTACATTTTCTGAAGACGAGCTGTTGTTTCGAGAGACGATCCAACGTTTTTTGCATACCGAAGCATCCCCAGAGACACTGCGCGATATCTGGAGTGGTGATAAAGACGCAAGCACATTATTGAGCTTGATATCTGAACAAGGTTTGAGTGCGTTATCGGTGCCAGAAGAGCAGGGGGGGTTAGCAATGGGCGACGTTGCTTGGTCATTAATGACACAAGAGCTCGGCTATCATGCGATCCCCGATCCACTTGCTAATTCAGCCTATGTGGCTACCGGTTTATTGAATGCACTAGATGATAGTGTGAGTCAAAAAGCCGAGATGTTAGAACGTATTTGTGCAGGAGATTTAGGCTTTGCCATTGGCCATGAATGCAGCCCACTGGTTGCAGATGCGGACACAGCCCACACATTGTTTATGCAACAGGATGATGAGATACACATACTGGGTGCAATGGATGTTCAAACAGTGCCTAATGCGAGTATTGATTTTTCACGTCGTCTATCTCAGATTACCTGGAACGCTACAGCTAGCACGTCCACCGTTTCCGGCGAAACAGGTAAAAAAATATGGAGCGAGACCTTTAACCGAGGTGCCATATCGATAGCGGGACAACTGCTTGGTTTAGCACAGCGAATGTTAGATTNNTTATCTGTCGAATATAGCTTACAAAGAAAACAGTTCGGTAAAGAAATTGGTAGTTTTCAGGCTGTAAAGCATCAACTAGCCGATGTGGCGGGTAAAATCGAGATTGCTAAACCCGTACTGTATCGAGCTGCATGCTCGTTAGAAAATCACCATCCACTGAGTGACATTCATATCTCACAAGCTCGAAACTTTTGTAGTGAAGCCGCTTTATTAGCTGCACGCATTGGTATTCAAGTACATGGTGCTATGGGCTACACTTGGGAAGTGGATTTACAAATGTATGTTAAGCGCGCTTGGGCATTAAACAACACATGGGGCGATACTATTATGCACCGTGCACGTGTCCAAGATTATGTCCTTAATTCCGATATTGATCTTGCTCCATCTAAAATTTTCGAGGCGGTATAAATGACTCAAGCATACATTATTGATGCCCTGCGCACACCAACAGGGCGCCGTAAAGGCGGTTTATCGCATGTTCATGCCATCGACTTAGGGGCTGCAGCGTTACAGCCCTTGGTTGCGCGTAATGCGATTCCTGCAGAAGAGTATGATGATGTCATTTTTGGCTGTGTCGATACTATTGGCTCTCAAGCGGGTAATATTGCACGCACGAGTTGGTTGGCCGCTGGCCTACCTATGAATGTGCCAGGCACAACGGTAGACCGTCAGTGTGGCTCTTCACAACAAGCTGTGCATTTTGCAGCACAAGCGGTGATGAGTGGCACACAAGATGTGATTGCTGTAGGTGGTGTACAAACTATGACACAAGTGCCGATTTCATCTGCGATGCTTGCTGGGCAGCCGTTAGGTTTTACCACACCATTTGCTGAAAGTAAGTTATGGGATGCACGTTTTGGAGATGCTCCGGTTAATCAATTTTATGCTGCGCAACGTATTGCAGACCATTGGAATATTAGTCGCTCAGACATGGAAAGCTTTGCTCTGGAAAGCCATCGCCGTGCATTACACGCTGCTGCAGAAGGTCGGTTTGATCGTGAGATTGTTCTTTGTGAAGGTTTGACTCAAGATGAAACACCACGCGTGAGTACTCTTGAAAAAATGGCAGAATTAGAACCAGTTGACCCAGCTTACCCAAGTATTACTGCTGCCGTGTCCAGCTCAGTGTGTGACGCTTCAGCAGCGATGTTAATTGTGTCAGAGGCTGCGCTTAAAAAATATAAATTAACCCCCAGAGCTCGAATTCACCATATTAGTGTGATGGGTGATGATCCAATTTGGCATCTTCGTGCGCCAATACCTGCAACACAAGCAGCATTAAAAAAAGCAGGGCTAACTTTGGATGATATCGATTTGGTCGAGATCAATGAAGCATTTGCCTCTGTCGCGATGGCGTGGCTCAAAGAAACTGGGTATAGCCATGCAAAAACCAATGTCAATGGTGGTGCAATCGCGTTGGGTCATCCTCTAGGTGCCACTGGCGTGCGGTTGATGACAGCATTGTTGCACGAACTAGAAAGAACTGGTGGGCGATACGGCTTACAAACTATGTGTGAAGGCGGCGGCTTAGCCAATGTTACTATTATTGAACGATTATAATTTAGGAGACAGCTTATGACTATTTGCCAAGGACGTACCGTTATTATTACTGGCAGTGGAGGTGGTTTAGGCCGTGCTTACGCACTCGCATTTGCACAACAAGGTGCCAATGTCGTCGTTAACGATATCCGTGCTGAAGCAGCTCAAGCAGTCGCTGACGAAATAAATAACACAGGCGGTAAAGCCATTGCAAATAGCAGTGATATTACCACTACTGCTACTGCACAAATTATTGTAGATGAAGCGATTGCTGCATTTGGTGAAGTGCATGTGTTGATTAACAATGCCGGCGTGTTACGTGATGGCATGTTTGTTAATAGTGACGAAGATGCTTGGGATATGGTGATGCGTGTGCACTTAAAAGGGCACTTTTGCTTAGCTAACATCCTGAGTAAACGCTGGCGTGACCAATCCAAAGCGGGTAAACCGTTAGCAGCGCGTATTATTAATACAAGTTCTGGTGCGGGTTTACAAGGATCTATTGGTCAGTCAAACTACTCTGCAGCAAAAGGCGCAGTCGCCAGTTTAACCTTAGTCCAAGCAGCTGAACTTGGTCGTTATGGGATTACGGTAAACGCATTAGCTCCCGCTGCGCGCACCGCAATGACAGAATCAGCGATGCCCGATGTGGTTAAAAAACCCGATGATAATAGTTTTGATGCATGGGCGCCAGAAAATGTGGCACCGTTAGTTGTGTGGCTTGCTAGTGAGGCATCGAGTGATATCACCGGACAAATATTTGAATCACAAGGTGGTCGTATATCCTTGTGTGATGGTTGGCGAACTGGTCCTACTTTTGATAAAGGGGCGGCATTACAGGTAGATGAAATCGCGGACATTATTTTAGACTTAAACGCTCAAGCCATTGCGCCACAAAAAGTATGGGGCAGTAAATAATGGATAAGGTTGATGTTTCAAAAAGACGATTAATACAAGCTAGTAGCTTATTAGGCAGTGCTGCTGTGCTTGGGATGTCACTTAAAACACAAGCTAGCGCATCAACTGCATATACGTCATTTTCCGATTATGAACAATGGGATATGACCGCAATGACCGACTTACTACGTCAAGGTGATGTGTCGCCATTGGAGCTTACCGATGCTGCAATTAGCCGTTTTGAAGCAAATGCCAAACTCAACATGGTTGCTGTTAACCATTTTGATCATGCTCGAGACCAAGCTGCGCAGCTAAGTAAATTGAGTACGAGGGCGCGTTCAGAGCAAATGAACAATGCACCATTATTAGGTATTCCATTTGCGTTTAAAGATTTAGGCGTGAATATGGCCGGCACAGTAACTACCAATGGTTGTCGTTTTTTTAAAGATAATGTTGCAACCGCGAACTCGACATTGGTCAATTGTTATGAAGCCCTTGGGGTTAATATACTGGCTAAGCTGACGAGTCCGGAGTTCGGTCAAACGGCTACAGGTGAATCAAGTCTGCATGGTGATACACTCAACCCCTGGGACACGCGTTACAGTAGTGGTGGTTCATCAAGTGGTTCTGCTGTTGCGGTTGCTGCGCGCATACTTCCGGCAGCGCATGGCACTGATGGTGGCGGTTCGATCCGTATTCCAGCTTCCCATTGTGGTTTGTTTGGTTTAAAACCGAGCCGAGGGCGTGTTGCGTCTGGCCCCACTTCACTAGAAGGCTCGATGGGCTTGTCCGTGCATCATGCCTTAACTCGCAGCGTGCGCGATTCTGCTTTATTACTGCAACTTACCCAAGGCGCAGAGTTAGGTTCAAGAATCAGTTTGCCTAATGATGACATGCTAGGGGCTATTCAGAAACAACCGAAAAAATTAAAAATAGGCCTAATGGATTATCATCCGTTTGGTTACCCAATACATCAAGACTGTAAAGATGCGTTAACTAAAACCATCAAGTTACTTGAGGCTTTAGGTCACAATGTAGAAGCTGTTAATCCTGTCCTTCCTTTAGAAGGTATGTTTAAAGGGATGGGGATCGCGACGTCGAGCGGTCTACTAAAAGCGGTTCAGGCCAGAGAACTTGTTCTTGGTAGAGCTGCTCGAGAAGACGAATTTGAGTCGATTGTGTGGGGGCATTTACAAAAAGCCAAAGGCTTTACGGCACAACAGATGCTCGCAGCACGGTCTGCATTTGACCAAGGTGGTCAAGTGTTTGATGGGCTGCTCAATGAGTACGATTTTATCCTGACACCAGTTACGACTGCACCACCACCACTCATTGGTGAGCTATCTTTAAATCAACCTTATGATGTATTTGTACAAAACATACTTAAGGCATCGCCGATTACAGCGTTGTTTAATATGACAGGTTTACCTGCAATGTCAGTACCATTGCATATCAATGCAGCAGGACTGCCAATTGGCGTTCAATTTGCTGGCCCGTTTGGGGGAGAAGCGAAATTGCTTAGCCTTGCAAGTCAATTAGAGCTTGCAGCACCCTGGGCTGATAAACAACCCCCTAATTTTGGAGAATAATATGAACGTTGCACCTGAATACGTAAAAGGTCATAACTTATTACAAGGAAAATCGGTTTTAGTGACGGCTGCTGCAGGGGCTGGTATTGGATTTTCTGCTGCGCTTAGAGCTGCTGAAGAAGGCTGTCGAGCGCTCATGATCTCTGATATTCATCCTGGCCGTTTAGCAAAAGCCGTTGATGCAATAAAAGAAAAAACAGGTCTACAAAACGTGTTTGCTCAATTATGTGATGTCAGCAAAGAAGAGCAAGTGCAAGCGTTGATCAATCAAGCTGAGGAGAAACTGCAAGGGGTAGATGTACTCATCAATAATGCAGGTTTAGGTGGGCAAGCTTCGGTGGTCGATATGACTGATGAACAGTGGAATATGGTTATCGATATTACCTTAACGGGGACGTTTCGCATGACCCGCGCCATGCTACCTTTTATGCAGCAACGTAAAGCCGGTGTCATCATTAATAATGCATCTGTACTTGGTTGGCGTGCACAAAAAGAACAGGCACACTATGCAGCAGCAAAAGCTGGCGTGATGGCATTTACGCGCTGTAGTGCATTGGAAGCGGCAGATAATGGGATCCGTATCAATGCGGTATCTCCATCGATAGCGCTGCATGAGTTTTTGAAAAAAGCAGCCAGCGCGGAGATGCTAGATGAACTTGCAGCGAAGGAGGCGTTTGGACGCGCGGCAGAGGTATGGGAAATTGCCAATGTCATGATGTTCCTAGCCAGTGATTATTCGTCGTACATGACGGGTGAGACTATCTCTGTTAGTTCACAGCGTGCGTAGAGGGTGTTTATGACAATAACAGCGAATCAAATTTTTACTAGCCAAGCTCAATTACTTGAAGCTACAGGCCTTAATCTAGGTGTTAGTGAATGGATAGTCGTTGATCAAGCACGGATTGATATGTTTGCCGAATCGACGGGCGATCACCAATGGATCCATGTTGATCCAGTCAAATCGGCACAAGGTCCTTTCGGGGCCTGTATCGCACATGGATATTTAACCTTATCGTTGGTCAATTATTTTTTACCACAACTTATGGAAGTGCAAAATATTAGCATGGGCGTGAACTACGGTTGCGACAAAATCCGTTTTCCGAATATTGTTAAAGTAGGTAGTAAGATCAGAGGGACGGGTGAAATTATCAATGTAGAACAGATTAAAGACAGTATTCAAGTAACAGCTAGAATTAGCATTGAAGTAGAAGGGCAAACTCGTCCAGCTTGTGTGGCAGATACTATTAGTAGGTATACCTTCGCTAATACAATATAATCCCCATGGACTTAAAAAATAAGACTATTTTTATTACCGGCGCATCTCGAGGGATCGGTTTAGCCATGGCGGTACGCTTTGCCGCTGATGGCGCGAATATTGTCGTAGCGGCAAAATCAGAAGAACCTCATAAATTTTTACCCGGCACCATTCATGACACTGTAACAGCGATTGAGGCTGCTGGGGGTAAAGGTTTAGCGATTAAATTAGATGTTCGTAATGAGGCCGATATCAATGCAGCTATTGCTTCTGCCGTTGAGCATTTTGGTGGAATTGACATACTTATACACAATGCTGGGGCGTACTGGTTACAACCTACTGCTGAGTATGCAACTAAACGTCACGATCTGGTATTTGATATTAACGAGCGAGCGTATTTTTTACTTGCAAAAGCGGCATACCCACATCTTTGTCAATCAGATAACCCACACATACTAGGTATAGCACCTCCGCTAGATCTTAATCCAATATGGTTTATGAATTCTTCTGCTTATACTGTATCAAAATTTGCAGTGAGTCTATATACACTTGGTTGGTCAAAAGAATGGCAATTAGAAGGGATAGCTGCAAATACTTTATGGCCTCGTTGTGGGATCTACACGCCATCAGCCGAATTGCACGGTGGTAAAGAGTTAATATCAGAGTTTCGAAAGCCGGAGATAATGGCTGATGCAGCCTATGAAATTGTCACTAGTCATAGTCATAAGTTTACTGGTAATCATTGTATCGACGATAGTTTTTTATACGAGCGAGGTTACACTGAGCTTGATCATTATTCTATGATACCAGGCAATGCCTTGGTTGAAGATTATATGGTACCTCAAGATATCAGCCCACCGCCAGGTGTAAAGCTCACACCTAATCGCCTGTATGACTTTTCTACTGGTGAATTGTTAATTGGGTCTAAAGTCGGATCCATCAATAAATCTAAACTCGATAAGAAATAACACACAGACCAAAAATGAAAATGGTTAAGCTGTCAAAGACCCCCCATTTAGCGGGAGTACTTGACCGGTAACCCATTCTGCTTCCTTCGATGCAAAATAGGCAACACCTGCACCGACATCTTCTGGACTTCCTGCACGAGGTACAAAGCAGGTTTTTTTAGCCATTGCTTCAGAGTCCCAGTTATTCATGGTACCTAATGACAATGCGTTTACGGTGATGCCTGAACGACCAGTTTCAGCAGCAAGGTGGCGGATGAACCCAACAGCGCCTGCTTTTGATGCAGCATAAGCGGCGATACCCATTGGTAGGCCTGCACGCCAAGATTCTGAGGTAATCACAATGACTCGCCCATAGCCGCGTTGTTTCATACCGGGTACAACAGCATGACAACAGTTCATGAGACCAAACATATTTAAGTTAACAAACTTTTGCCAATCTTCAGGAGTGGAATCTAAAAATTTACAATAACCCATGCCATCAGTAGGTACCCCCGCGTTAGCAACAAAAATATCAATTTTGCCAGTGCGCTCGAGGATCGTATCAACCATGTGTCTAACGCTAGTATAGTCGGTGACGTCTGCGCAAGCTGAAAACGCCTCAATACCTTCATTTATAAGCGCTTGCACTGTCTCATCGGCACGTTCTGGATAAATATCATTGACGGCAATTTGGGCGCCTAATTGACCTAACATACGGGCAATGCCGACGCCCATACCACGGCCAGCACCGGTCACCAATGCCACTTGTCCGTGTAATCTAAATGGTTCGTTAATCATGATTCATTCCTTGAGCTTATTTATAACTTGCCGTTACGCATCATCGCATCCATTCCACCATCCACATATAGGACGCTGCCATGGATAAATGAAGCCTTGGAGGATTGTAAGAAATTCACCGCATCAGCAATCTCATTAGGCTCGCCATTGCGGCCGATGGGTGCAATAAAGTTACGCACAGCTTCGCCAAAACGAGGATCATTCTTGGACGCTTCATGTAATGGGGTTTCAACTGCGCCTGGGGCAACCGTATTTAAACGGATGCCTGTTTTACCAATTTGTACCGCTAACCGACGTGCATGCACGGTAAGTGCATATTTAGACGCAGCATAAGCAATATGTGGTTGGCCTAACTCGTCAGCCATTGTACGCGCAGCTTCTTCTTTGTTTTCGAGCATTAATTCGGTCATTGCATGGGGTTCGGCAATTTGCTGCACCGCTGCCACCGAACCAATAATGGTAATCGCTGGGTTTTCGCCTTGCTTTAGAGTATCTTGTAGTAATGAGATGAGCTCAGTAGTACCAAAATAATTAACGGATATGACCAAGCTTGCACTCGGCGCTGTCACGCCTAAACCCGCACAGCAAACTAAGCCATCGAGTTTATTGTTAGACAATGCTTTAACTTGGTTAGCGGCATTAATACGTCCTTCGACGGTGGATAAATCCGCAATAATATCTGCATTTTGTCTATCTATACCCAATACTGTATGACCCGCTTCTTGCAACTGTTTGCACACTGCTGCGCCGATGCCTGAGGCTGAGCCTGTAACTGCTGTAATTGACATAAACACTCCATAAATATAGTTGTTAGTAGTTAATTGTTTTGGACTAATGGTTAATAGTTAATGAGGTCTTGATTAAGCAACGCTTGTTTGGCTTGAAAAGACTTAAGACGCAATAGAATTACAATAGAGATAAGCGTTGAACTACTGGTAATAATCAATGCATAACGCAGCGATTCGCTGCCGGCAACATCTTTCAAAATATCACTCAATAAACCCACTAACATAGGGCCTACACCAAGTCCTAAAAGAGTAACTAATACTGTTTGAATCGAAATAGCAAGCGCGCGTTGGTTTTTTGGTACAATTTCGGTCAATAGTGTAATGCTTGGACTGAACCACCATACTGAGAAAAAACTAGACAAGGCGCAAAAAACCATCGCAAAGGGAATATTGTCAAAAAACCAAGTGTCTCCTAAGCCTTTTGGCCAAACTAAATACGTCATCATACATGTCCAGCCTAAAATATGACCCGTAAGCGGCATCCATAATACCCCTTTACGTTGTGCAATTCGATTAGCTAAATAGCCGCTTAACAAAATACCGATAGCTGCAGCACCTCCACCAAAGAATCCAGCCATCATACCAGCCTGTGTCAAGGTTAAATCGTGACTTCGCACTAAAAATGTGGCATTCCACATACCAAAAGCATTAGCACTAATCGTTGCAATAGAGCTAGCATAAATCAGTAATCTATAGTCTTTCAACTTTAACAACGTTTTTGTAGATTCTTTAAAATTACCGGACCCGTCAATGGGGGATTGAGCGTAAATTGAATCTTGGGCGACTCCATACTTCAGATGGCGAGGGTCTGACATGAAAAAATAGAATACAAATGCAATCAATGCGGTAGGTATAGATATAATAAAAAGCGTATCACGCCAACCATATTGCTCAACCCAATGTGCCCCTAAGGTCAATGCGATAATCGCAGATATAGTCGCACCAGAGGTAAAACAACTGATAGCAAACGCGCGCTGTTCAACAGGGTAAGTGTCAGCAAGTAAGGATAATGACGCTGCGGTAATGGGTGATTCTGCTACAGCAATTAACATGCGCATTATTAACAGCATCATGAATCCAGTTGCAACACCGCTAATGACTGTGAATATTCCCCAACACAATGCGCTTACTGCTAATAGTTTGGTACGACTAACTTTATCAGCCAAGCGCCCGGCTGATAATCCGGTTAACGCAAATACAATTGCAAATGCCAATCCCGTCAATAAGCCCATTTGCCCATCGCTAGCACCAAATTCTGCTTTTATGGGCTCTATCATTACTGCCATTATTTGCCGACCAACAAACGCTTCAATATAGAATAAGGTCAGCACCAACAACAAAAGATGTTGGCGCCAAGTTGGTTTTGCTATGTTCAAGCGTGTTTAGCCTTTAGGGCTTTAGCCATTGTCATTGCGGTGTCGTCGATCATATCTTCTTGTCCGCCAACGGTTTTCATGCGCCCAAGTTCAAGCAAAATGTCTCTGGCAGGCACGCCATATTTCTTTTCTGCTCGTTCTGCAAATAATAAAAATGAAGAATACACGCCGGCATAGCCTAAGGTTAACGAGTTTCTATCAATGCGGATCGGTTGGTCCATCATAGGTACAACTAGATCTTCGGCCACATCCATTATTTTGTATAAATCAATGCCATGATTTGCCCCCATACGATCCAAGACCGCAGTGAATACTTCTAATGGCGTATTTCCAGCTCCCGCACCTAAACCGGCAACTGAACCATCAATACGTTTTGCACCCGCTTCGATTGCTGCGAGCGAATTGGCAATACTCATTCCAAGATTGTGATGGCCATGAAAGCCAATTTCGGTGTCTTTATGTAACTCACTGGCAAATAAACCAATACGTTGTGTTACATCATCTGGCAACATGTAACCAGCTGAATCAGTACAATAGATACAGTTAGCACCATATGATTCCATAAGCTTAGCTTGGACCAGTAATTCTTCTGGACTAATCATGTGTCCCATCATCAAAAAGCCAACGGTATCTAAACCCATTTTACGTGCCGCGCTAATATGTTGTTCAGATACATCCGCTTCAGTACAGTGGGTTGCAACACGAATGGTACTTACGCCATGGTCGTGTGCCATTTTTAAATGGTCAACGGTACCAATACCTGGAATTAATAATGCGGAAATCTTTGCATTTTTCATTTTCGGTACAACAGCACTTAAATACTCTTCATCGGTATGCGCAGGGAAACCATAGTTTAGTGATGCTCCCCCTAAACCGTCACCATGGGTAACTTCAATTAAGGGAATGCCGGCTTGGTCTAAGCCTGTGGCAACAGCGACCATTTGGTCAATGCTGATTTGGTGTTGTTTTGCATGCATACCATCCCTCAGCGACATGTCGTGCAGGGTTACTTTTTTGTCTTTTAAATTCATGAGTTAACTCCTACATGTTGACTGCTAGTAACTGTTCCATCAAGCATTTGCTGCGCAAACATTTCTGCTGTGCGCGCAGCCGCTGCAGTCATAATGTCAAGATTACCTGCATATTTTGGTAAATAATCGCCTAAGCCTTCCACTTCTAGAAAAATAGAGACTTTTCGTCCATCAAATACGGGGCCATTTTTAAGCGTATATCCGGGCACATATTTTTGTACTTCAGCAATCATTTGGTGCACTGATTCGGTAATGGCTGCTTGGTCTGGTTCATCTTCAGTCAAACAGTGGATCGTATCACGCATTAACAGTGGCGGCTCTGCGGGATTGATAATAATAATTGCCTTGCCTTTTTTGGCGCCACCGATACGTTCAACAGCCCCTGATGTAGTGCGTGTAAACTCATCGATATTTTGACGCGTACCAGGACCGACTGATTTAGATGATACTGTGGCAACAATCTCGCCATATTCTACTGCTTGAACACGTGAGACGGCTGCAACCATAGGAATAGTTGCTTGACCACCACAGGTCACCATGTTGACATTTAATACCGAGCTGTCTAGTTGATGTAAATTAACAGGTGGTACACAAAATGGACCAATCGCAGCCGGCGTCAAATCAATCATTAATACGCCTTTTGCGTTGACTTTGGCTGAGTTGGTAGCATGTACGTAAGCAGATGTGGCATCAAATGCAATTTTTATTTCATCTGACTCGATATGCGGGATCAACCCATCAATCCCTTCAGCGGTTGTTTTTAATCCTAGCGCTTTTGCTCGCGCTAACCCCTCAGAATCAGCATCTATGCCTACCATCCAAACGGGTTCTAATATTTCGCTGCGCTGCAGTTTATACAACAAGTCTGTGCCAATATTGCCTGAACCAATTAAGGCGCATTTAATCTTTTTCATATACTTTTCCCTAATGGGTTAAATGTTATTCACGAAAGCTGACTGAGCAAGAACCAAGACCTTCTATGGTCATGCTAAACACATCGCCCGCTTTTGCATCTATGAGTGGAGCAAGTGCACCCGATAAGATAATTTCACCTTGCTTAAATTCAATACCATATTCACCGAGGGTATTAGCTAGCCAGGCAACAGCTTGTGCTGGATGCCCTTGAACAGCAGCACCAATACCTGAGCCAGCCGGTTGGCCATTGTGTTCAATGTGCATTTGTGCAGTAGCCAAATCAATTGAATTAGGATTAATACGCTGTTTACCTATAACAAATACGCCGCATGAAGCGTTATCAGCAACTGTATCAACAATGCTAATATTCCAATTTTCGATGCGCGAATCGACAATTTCAAAACACGGTGCCACCCACAGTGTTGCATCAAGGATATCTTGCGCTGTCACACCGGGACCTTTGATGTCGTGTTTTAAACAAAACGCAATCTCACCCTCAGCGCGGGGTTGAATTAACTGCGCTTTTTTCAGGCTAATAGCACTACCATCTTCATAGTGCATGACATCGGTGAGGAAACCAAAATCAGGCTGATGTACATTTAACATCTTTTGTACAGCTTCGCTGGTGACACCAATTTTTTTTCCGACAATCGTTTCACCGGCTTGAGTTTTTAGGTTTAAGGTTTCGAGTGAAATTTGATAAGCGTCGTCGATGGTTAAATCCGGGAAGCGATGTATCAGTGGAGCTACAGTTTGCCTGTTTTTTTGTGCATCGACTAATTCAATGGCTAGTTTTTGATATAGTTTTTTCACTATTTAGGCTCCTGCGTTTTCCATAAATCAGGTAAACCGGGATCGGTGCTAGTAATTAAGCGCTTAAGCAGTAGTTTTAACGCCATCACATCGCCTACGCCAAGTTTTTCGATAAGTTCTTCTTCAATCGCCTTTGCTTGAGCAATATGGACCAGTGATGTTTCACGCCCATGATCAGTTAACTGGTAATGTTCATCGTCTAGTATCTCTATAAGATCTTGGTTGATGAGGAATTCTATGTCGCTGTCTGCCAAGCTGTGCCCAGTGTACTCAATATGATCATTGAGTTGCTCTAAGGTTAAACGTGATTGAATATTGAGAACTGACAATGCAAAAAAATGTGAGTCTTCATGAGCCTGTTCATCAAATACTTTACGCATACGAAACAGCATTTGAAAGTGCGAACGGCCAAGTAAATAGCCTAATAAATCTTCATTATAACTGCACTGAGGTGAACTAGGCTCTGAGGAAAGTGCGACTCCTTCCCATGGCTTACGAGCCGTCATAGCATATTGCCCTTGTTGAAATACTAAGGGAGGTAGTGTTTGTTGATCAAAGCTAAGGACTTCGCCAATATAAATAAGGTGGTCGCCGCCATCGTGCGTGACGATATTTTTGCATTGAAAACGTGCACTGCAGTTAGGTATTAAAGGGGCATCACTGATGCCTTTATCGAGTGCTATACCTTGAAATTTATTTTCACCGCGTGAGGCAAACGTATTCGATAAATCTTGTTGATCTTGCGACAACACATGCACATTCCAGTGTATTGCTTCATTGAACGCGTCTAAACTGAGTGAGGTTTTGGCTAAACTCCATAACACCATAGGCGGTTCTAAAGATACAGAGTTAAAGCTGTTCGCAGTTAACCCGACAGGGGTACCGTCAGGAGCTGTTGCCGTGATAATGGTTACACCAGTTGTAAAACTGCCAAGTGCATTTCTAAAAGCAATGGTGTCGAATTCTTGTGGTGCCATGGTAATTTACCTTTTTAAGCATTCAGTTTAAACAGTATCTTAACAAGCTCGTTTCGCATCATCGTCTTTATGGACTAAACATTATATTTGCTACATTTTTTACTTATAAAGGGAGCGATATTATGCATAAATAATAAGTAGTATGTTCAACGCTCGTCCAATTGGACGAGGATAGATATGTACAAATATATTAGGTTTGTAATATTGGAGCGAAACGTGTATTAAATATCGTTAAGAACATTCAGGTCTGTTAATTAATTACACATTCGTTTAGCATTTAATCTACTTATAATCAAAGGAACTAGTCCATGACTCAGCAATTGGATTCAATGGCAGAACTATTAAACGCTCAGCAGCAAGATCATATTAAACATCGGCTTGTTAGCGCAGACCAAAGGCGCAAGCGTTTGCAACAAGTGATAGATGTTGTTGTCGCACACCACCAAGAGTTTGTTGAAGCCATGGAACTTGATTTTGCAGGGCGCAGCCAAGGCTTTTCTGTGATGAATGACATACTAGGTTCACTTGCTAGCCTTAAGTATGCGCGAGATCATCTGGATAGTTGGATGGTGAGTGACAATCGTCAAGTATTTTCTCCATATGACCAGCTGGGCAGTACTGCACGAATCGAATATCAAGCTAAGGGTAGTGTGGGAATTATTGGTACATGGAATGCGCCCTTGTATACCTTACTCTCACCGTTAGCTTGCGTATTAGCTGCTGGTAACCGTGCAATACTCAAACCTTCAGAGGTCACGTCTAAGACAGCAGATGTGCTTGCATCAGTTTTCGCAAAAGAGCTTGATCCTCTTATCGTAGGGGTGGTAAATGGAGGTGTAAAAGTAGGTGTTGAATTTAGCCATCTACCTTTTGACCATCTAATATTTACGGGGAGTTCGGCTGTTGGTAAAAAAATCATGCAGGCTGCTGCACAGAATTTAGTCCCAGTTACTCTTGAATTAGGAGGAAAGTCACCGGTAGTGATAAGTGACAGTTGTGATTTGGAAGAAACATGCAAGCGCATAGCCATAGCTAAAAGTAACAATGGTGGCCAGCTCTGTATCAGCCCCGATATAATTTACGTACCCAAGCATAACATCGAGCAAGCTGCGTCGTTGATTCTAGAGACTTATAAGTCTCTTTTCCCTAAAATTACTAACAACGCTGATGTGGTACCAATTGTCAATCAAGCACATTGCCAAAGAGTTGTTGATGTGATTAAACAAGCTCAAGATAGTGGTTGTGATGTGCGAGCTAGTCATAGTGTTGCTGATCTGCAAGCATGTGTCTCACAAGACAAGAGATTGCCGCTTCACTTGGTTATCGCGCCCGCTAAATCCACTCGTATTATGCAGGAGGAAATATTTGGTCCTGCTGCTGTGTTGCAGCCTTATGACGATATTAGTGACGTGATTGACGACATTAACCAGCGTGACAAACCACTTGCCCTGTATTATTTTGGTGAGAATCAAGCCGAACTTGATAATGTGTTAGTTAATACATCATCCGGTGGTGTGTCTATTAATGATTGCTTGATACATGCTGCGATGCATGACGCCCCTTTTGGTGGGGTAGGGGCATCTGGCATGGGACATTATCATGGGCATGAGGGTTTTAAAGCGCTGAGTCACGCCAGAACAGTATTTGTTGCACCTGAGCATGATCCAAGAGCCGAGTGGGGCTTGTTACCTCCGCATCATGACCAATTTAAAGCAATGATGGTAGCGCAAGTCTGCGCAGATTGATTTTTTAAATGTTTTAGGTGAAAAATGCAGCTTAATAGCTGCATTTTTTTTAAAACAGGTTGATAGCATCAAAACGCTAGATATCCAAAACTTATTCTTCAGTATACGCTATTGCGCCTTTTGGCACATACATGCCGTTAACTTTGGATTGGAATTCTTCTTTGCGTGCTCTTGGATTATAAAATTGCTTATACCAAATTCGGGCTTTCATAAACGGACCATCGCTAGGTAAAAATAATCCATTTAAACACGGTGCTTTATTGACCCAAACTTGGAAATCTTGCATAAATGCCGCTTTACTGGCATCTTGGAATTGACGCGCTGCAATGCCATCTTCTACCGTTGCTTCGGCATGGCCTCCAGGAGATTTAACGAGTAATGCATGCCATACTTTGATGGAACCATCCTCTACAGGGGTATGCACTATCATAAGATGGGATTCATAAAAACCCGTCAAGTGTGATAACAAGACACCTGGACCATGATAAGTCGTCACAGTATGCAATATTGGACTCTCCCCATCTGCACCAACTAAAGTGCGATGCCCGCCGCACTGACGTTGTGTGGCTAGATGACCACTAAATTCATTTTCGTAACGTTCAACGGTAGAGCCATGAATCGGACTTAGGTGTCCATAGTCACAAATGTTGTCGATGACTTCTTGTGGATGTTGTTCAAGTATACCTAGATCATCAAAACGCCAATGTACCCAGGCTTTGTCATCCCACTCAGGAAGACTTGGATGATCCCATTCTGGCTCACCGTTTTCAGGATCGTGCCAGATCCAAATTGCCCCCATGCTCTCAGCAACGGGCCATGCTTTAATACACGCTGTTTTTGGAATCGGTCCTTCATGATAAGGAATATCATCGCATTGACCATCTGGCCCAAAGCGCCATGCATGGTAAGGACAGCGTATGCTATCCCCTTCAATATTGGTGCCACCGCCATCAATGATGACATATGAGGTATCATTGTCTGCTGCTAAATGTGTTTTCATATGCGGGCAGAAAGCGTCAAGCAATACCACTCTGCCTGTCGCTCGTCCGCGATAAAGCGCAAAATCTCTGCCAAAAAATCGAACTGCCACAGGTTTGTGTGTATTAATTTCTTCAGCTGTAGCTATCATGAACCAGCCGCGAGGGAAGGTATAATCGCCGAGACGATAATCTTGTGAAGTGGCCATAAATACTCCTTTGTATGTCGTTAATGGTCTTATAAATAAAATGTTAGCCGAGCTAAAAACTGCGTATTGCAGTTATAACTTAGCCGCTATCTGCTCATTGGTTGCAATATTGGTCATGTGTGTGAAGTAAGGCGCGATGGCTTTGTGATAAAACAATGCTGACAACACCAACATCATAAGCATCAATAGAATGGCATATTGCAAGCCTTCACCAGCATCTGTTTGTGAGAATAGATCACTAAATGTGCCGGTTAACAATGGGCCGATACCCGCGCCAAATAAGGTTAAAAATAGTGCTAGCATTGCAATACTCGTGGCACGTTGTTTGCTGTTTACTAATTTACTCACTGCAGCGAAAGCCAGTGTTGGCCACCAACTGTTGAAGAAACTAAAACCGGCTGCAAAGATAATCGCATGAGGTATTTTGACACTACCTAGTTGCCAAATTGCATCTGCTGGCCAAAAAAGAAAACCACAGCCAAATGGAATACTCAACAATACACCGATAACCGGCATACGTAGTTGCCAGCGCGTATTAGTACGGCATAACTTATCGCAATAATAACCGCTAAACATTGAGCCGACTGCAGCGAACACACCGCTAGCTAAACCGAATGACAACCCAGCGTGCGCTAATGTCATATCAAAATTTCGAACCATAAATGTGGGTGCCCAGATACCGTATCCGTAACCGACCATACCAGCAACGGCAGTACCCATACAGATATACAAAAATCCTTTTATTTTTATAATGTCACGCAGGTCGTTAAAAAATTTACCTTGAGGTTGCAAACGTACTTGTTTTTCGGCTTCAGTATCGTAGACACCCATGCCAGGATCTCTGCCGAAAATATAAAGCAATAAAGCGATCACAATGCCCGGAGCACCAAAAAAGATAAATACTGCGCGCCAGCCAAATTCTTGGGCAATCCAGCCACCTAATGCCATTGCTGCCAGTAAACCAATATGCGGACCGAGCATGTATAGACTAATTGCAAAGGATCGTTTATGCGGCGGATACAAATCAGACACCATTGATATAGACGGCGATGTACCTCCTGCCTCACCGATAGCAACGGTCATACGAAAGATGACAAATTGCCAAAACTGTCCGACCATACCACTTGCCATAGTCGCTAAGCTCCATAGTCCACAGCATACTGCAACAATACTTTTTCGATTAACACCGCTGTCTGCTAAGCGGCTTAATGGAAAACTAAACACGGAATAAAGTACTGCAAATGCAAGCCCACTTACCGCACCCATAACGGTATCAGATACACCAAACTCTTGTTTTATGGGCTCAATGACAATTGCAATCAAATTACGGTCTATGTAAGAAAAAACATAAATTAAAGCTAATAAGAACAGCGTTATTCTTGTTCTAACTGGGCTTAGTGCGCTATGGTTGGCTTGCATTTACTACACCTCTGGTTACAAGTAATTAACACAAGATTAACCTTAGTAAGAATTACGGCATCGTCCTTTTGGACGTATTACCAAATCCTTAAATGTTTTCTTATAAATAAAGTTAATTCTTGTATCGACTATGGCATTTTTTGGAGACCGGATGAAATCTAACCTGGCGGGTAAAGTTCGCACAGACAAAGAACGAAATAGTGCTTTAGACTATCCCTTAATGGCACCAAAAGCCAACGGAACAGCTATACAAATTACAGAAGGTATTTTGTGGATCAGAATGCCAATGCCGATGGCACTTGATCATATCAACTTGTACCTATTAGAGGACGATGATGGATGGTTTATTATTGATACAGGACTGCATACTAACAAAACCAAAGAATTATGGCTTGTTGTAGCTGAGAATCATTGCCAAATCAAGCCTATAAAAGGTTTGATCTGCACGCATTTTCATTATGACCATAGTAGTTTAGCCCAGTGGCTAATGGATACATTTAACATACCTTTGTTCATGACATATGGTGAATTTTATACGTTAGCGACACATAGTCGAGCATTAGATACCTTAGGTAATAGTCATCAACGTCAGTTTTATCAACATGCAGGTGTGCCATTAGATACGGTCGAAAAAATATTTGAAGCATGTAAAAAAGACCCCTTTATGGAGCATAGGCCTAGCAAGTTTAACCGACTTCGTCATGATGATGTATTGACGATAGGTAAGCGCCGATGGCGGATAGTTATTGGGGAAGGCCATTCGCCGGAACATGCGTGTTTATACTGTGAAGAAGACAAATTATTGTTGGCGGGCGATCAATTATTACCGCACATCAGCTCAAATATTCTGGTTAGTGAGATAGAACCAATGGGACAACCGTTAAAAAACTGGTTGCGTTCATTAAAACAAATACAATCACTGGATGCAAACACACTCGTTATGCCGGCGCATGGACCGATATTTACGCAAATGCATGTGCGGGCTCAGCAGCTCATTGATCATCATTTCGACACGCTGTCAACACTCCAAGATTTTGCCAGACATCATTCGCAATTTAATGCCTATGAAGCGATGCAGCATTTATTTAATCGAAAGCTTTCACCCATTGACACATTAATGGCTTTAGGGGAAACCCTTGCTCATCTTAATTGGCTAGCAGCCAATGACGATTTACAGTGTCAACGCCAAGTCAATGAAGGCGTTGATATGTATTGTTCGACACAATCACTGAAACTAGACAGGAAAAAGGCATGAATTTAATTGATGCAACAGCACATGTTAAATCTCAAATTATGGCGCCAGGCGGCCCTTTTGAAATTGTAGACAAGCAGGTTACAGGCCAGACTTTTAAAGTTTATGCTAATGCTCCGATAAACTTATCGCAAGTAGTGAATGATTCACGTCGAACAGACGATCGAAACTTTTTAGTATATAAAGAACAGCGTTTGACGTTTAAGGATTTTTTTGAACAAGTGGACAGCATGGCTACTTGGATGCATGCTCAAAAAATTACGCAAGGAGACCGAGTTGTTATTGCGATGCGTAATCGCCCTGAGTGGATCATCGCATTTTGCGCCGCGGCATTAATCGGTGCAGTTCCTGCACCGCTGAATAGTTTTGGTACGGGACAAGAATTAAGAGAAGCGATTGCTATAATCGAACCTAAGCTGATTGTTTGTGATAGTACTAGGTGGCTTCGAATTAACGAAAAGACTCCTTGGTCGGGCAAAACTATCCTCCTTAATGATCTTCAGGTTGATGTTAATGAGCAAGCTGACACGACTTCTTTTGGTGACACTATTTTGTGTGTGGCTGTTAAATTACCTATGCCTCAAATTAACGAAACTGATCCTGCTTTAGTGCTTTTTACGTCAGGTGCTAGTAGTAAAGCCAAGGCTGTAGTATCAAGTCATTTAGCGGTATGTCAGTCGTTATTCAATATTGATTATATCAGTGCTGTTTCAGCAATGACATCTCCTCAAACCGTCGCCAAAATAATGGAAAAAGCTTTGGTGCCTACGCTACTTACTGCAGTGCCCCTGTTTCATGTTAGTGGCTTGCACGCACAATTATTTAGTGCGCTGCGAGCAGGTAGACGTTTGATATTCACCCATAAATGGGAGGTTGCGTCGGCGATTGAATTAATTAAGCAAGAGCAAGTTACACAGTTTAATGGCGCTCCCTCAATGGTCATGCAGTTGTTACGAGATCCCGATTTTCATACTCCAGATGTAATGAAAACATTTGGTGGGCTGGGCTTCGGTGGTTCAGGTTTGCCGACAAGCCTTATCGATAGTGCATTATCTTCTTTAGATGAGCATATGATTGGTGTTGGTTTTGGTATGACTGAAACTAACGGTGTCTGCGCTGCAATGGCCGGTGAATTATTTCGTCACAAGCCCAAAAGTTCGGGTTTGTTATCTCCTATCATGGAAACACGAATTTGTTCACCTGAAGGACTTGTCCTGGCTAACAACGAGTTAGGTGAAATCTGCATGAGAGGTGTGTGCTTGATGGATGGCTATTTAGGTAATGACGCAGCAACCAGTGAGACACTTAAATCAGGTTGGTTACATAGTGGTGATATTGGTTACATTGATGATGACGGTTTTTTGTACATCGTGGATCGTATTAAAGATGTAATAATTCGTGCAGGTGAAAACATTTCAACAGCAGAGGTCGAGTCTTGCTTATTAGAACATCCAAAAGTAGACGAAGCCGCAGTGTTTGGCATACCTGATGAAGAAACCGGCGAGTCTATTGTAGCTGCTGTAAGTTTACTCGACAACGAATCACTGACTGAGGCTGAATTACGCAATCATGTCACTCAGCACTTAGCTAAATATAAGGTGCCAGCGCATTTACACATAGTGACTTCAAAATTACCACGGAACCCTGCGGGTAAATTGCTTAAGAACGAGCTTAAAAAAGCGCTCTATGTATAAATTTGTATGATGTGGATAGTTGTGTCCACGCCAAAATTAGCAATCAATAGAAAATATTCCTTTAAACAGAATTATTTTGCTGAACAGGAGAAATTAGATGAGTACCAACAATGAAAATCAATACGATATAATTATCGTTGGCTCGGGGGCTGGCGCAATGACTGCTGCTATATTTGCCGCAGATAATGGACATTCAGTGCTGATTGTTGAGAAAAGTGATAAGTACGGCGGTACATCTGCTATTTCTGGCGGTGGTATCTGGATCCCAAATAATGATGAATTCAAAGCACTTGGTGGTAACGATAGCTATGAATCTGCACTCGCTTATGTTGAAGCGGCAAGTAATGGTAGCGTCGCTAAATCAAGAATTTGTGCTTATTTAGATAACGCTCCCAAAATGCTTCGCGAACTGCATGCTAATTCGCGCGTAAAGCTTGCAGTTGCTGACAAATATCCTGATTATTATCCGCATTTAGAAGGTTCTCTGCCTGGCGGTCGAACGATGGATCCTGAATTATTCGATACCACTTGTTTAGGAGATGAAATCGAAAATCAACAACCGGCATCTGGTAATACATTACTCATGGGTAAAATGGCCTGGACAGCACGCCAAGCACATCAAGCAGTGTCTAAAGAGCGTGGTTGGATGTTTATGATTTTAGGTTTGATGCTACGTTATAAGTTTGATTTTAAACAACGTAAAAAAGGCCGCAGAGACCGCCGAGCAGGTTTAGGTGCTAGTTTAGTGGCATCGTTACGCCAATCTCTAATCGACCGTAATATCCCATTGTGGAGAAGTACCGAATTTACTGATTTTGTCACCACTGACAATAAAGTCACAGGTATTAAAGTATTACAAAATGGTAAAGAGCTTACACTAATTGCACGCCATGGCGTTATTATGGGTAGCGGCGGATTTGAGCAGAATCAAACACTACGTGAAAAATACTTACCGGCCCCATCACAACAAGCATGGAGTGCGACTCCTAAAGGTGGAAATACTGGTGCGGCGTTAGAGGCTGGGCAAAAACTGGGTGCTGCGACCGACTTATTGGATTGGTGCTGGTGGACGCCGACCATTAAAGTGCCTAAAGAGCCGAGTTCAAGAGGCTTATTTGCCGAACGTTCTTTTCCTGGCGCAATTGTGGTCGATGGTTTAGGTCAGCGATTTTTTAATGAGGCAGCTCCGTATTTAGAGTTTGGTGATGCGATGTACAAAAATCATCAAAAAATGGGTAATTCTGTGCCTGCATGGGTCGTGTTTGATGCGCACTTTAGATATGAATATGCGATGGGGCCGCTGATGCCTGGCAAAATAATGCCAGATAGCAGAGCGTCTAAATCATGGTTAGATACGGTGTATTTTAAAGCTGATTCACTCGAGGCGTTAGCCCAAAAAATCAATGTCGATGCTGTAGGTCTTGCCGCTACCGTTGCAAAAATGAATGGCTATGCGAAGACTGGAATTGATGAGGAGTTTGCACGCGGAGATAATGTCTTCGATCGCTACTATGGTGATCCTAACGTTAAGCCTAATCCATGTTTAGCGCCGATTACCAAAGGGCCTTACTATGCAATGATGATTAATCCTGGGGATATTGGAACAAAAGGTGGTTTACTAACCAATGATTCCGCTCAAGTTGTGCGTCCGACCGGGGAGCCAATCGAAGGATTATATGCGATTGGTAATGCTTCTTCGTCAGTGATGGGTACTAGTTATCCAGGTGCGGGCTCTACGATTGGGCCGGCGATGACATTTGGTTATATTGCCGCTAATCATATAACAAAAACATGTGCTGCTGCACCGCAACAAACTGAGAATGTAGAATGACAGTCATCGATAGTGTGCCTCGATTAGTGTTTGCGGCAGCAAAAAAACATGCTGAATTATGTGCGATTGAAGACGGTACCATCAGTATAAGTTATCAAGATCTGCCAAATCATTGCCTAGATGTTTGTCGAGCAATTATCGCATTCGGTGTTAAGCCAGGTGATAGAGTCGCAATATGGGGCTCTAATTCTGCACTTTGGATATTAGCTGCAATTGGCTTACAAATGGCCGGTGCGGTATTAGTACCCATTAATACCCGCATGAAAGCAATGGAAGCCGCAGATATTATCAAGCGCAGCGGTGCGAAACTAGTATTTAGCGAAGGGGATTTTCTAAATAACGATTTTCCAGCACAGCTATCAGCGTTATTTGAATCGTCGCAGCTTGCGATTGTGACATTAACACCACGTGCTGGTGACCCAATTATCTCATGTAGTCCTTGGACGCAATTTTTAGCAAAACGGAGTGACGTCAGTAAAAACAGCGCGCTAAAGTTGGCGATGAGTATTGATGGAGAGGATTTGTCAGACTTAATGTTTACCTCAGGTACAACCGGTAAACCCAAAGGCGTAATGAGCCGTCATGGCAGTATGATACGTGCGTTTACTGTATTTATTCAAACTCTTGGGATTGTGCCAGGCGATCGTTATTTAGTGATTAATCCCTTCTTTCATTCCTTTGGTTATAAAGCGGGCTGGGTGAGCTGTTTGCTTGCTGGCGCAACGATATTGCCGCAATCGGTATTTGACGCTGATGAAGTATTTACGCGCATCAGCAATGATAAAATTACGGTGTTACCGGGTCCTCCAACTTTATATTTATCATTACTTGCCCATCCAGGGTTACAAAAAGCCGATTTAAGTAGTTTACGCGTTGCCGTTACGGGTGCGGCCACTATTCCGCCTATTTTGATTGAACGCATGCGCTCTCTTTTAGGGTTTAAAGTGGTGACTACCGCTTACGGATTAACAGAATGTGGAGGGCTTGCGACAATCTGTGATCCCAGTACGGATAATGAAACGATTGCCAATACCAGTGGGCGAGCGATTGAAGGAACACAAATTGCCATAGTCTCTGCCCAAGGTGAACATTTACCAGCCGGTGAGACAGGTG
The DNA here is from genome assembly GCA_002292215.1 of Glaciecola sp. UBA983. Lineage (GTDB taxonomy): Bacteria > Pseudomonadota > Gammaproteobacteria > Enterobacterales > Alteromonadaceae > Opacimonas. The sequence goes on from DBBN01000062.1 coordinate 31,203, forward strand.
AAATTTGTATACACGGCTTTCATGTTATGAAGGGTTATTTTGAGCAACCAGAAGCGACAGCTCAAGCAATTGATGCCCAAGGTTGGTTACATACCGGTGATGTGGGGCATGTCGATGAAAACGGTTATTTAAGTATTACAGACAGACTCAAAGATATGTATATCTCCGGCGGTTTCAATTGTTATCCTGCCGAAATTGAGGCCGTACTCGCTCAGCATCCGGCAATTGCACAATCTGCAGTAGTGGGTATTAGAGATGAGCGGATGGGTGAAGTAGGGTGCGCTTTTATCACTCTAAAGCCTGACCATACAACTAATCAAGCAGATTTAATTGCATGGTGCAAAGAACGGATGGCGAATTATCGTGTGCCAAGACGAGTAGAAATTATTGCTGAGATGCCACTCAATGCATCCAACAAAATAGTCAAAGCTGAGCTACTCACACTAATCTGACGGGTAAAACCCTGACCTGAATTACTTACCGGTGGTTGCAATCAAGGAGTACTACTTGGAATTTTCATTTACCGATGAACAATTGATGATCCGTGACACTGCTCAGTCATTCTTGAGCGAAGTGTCTACGTCATCAGCCATTCGCAATACGATGGGAACTGAGCATGGCTTTGACGATAATGTTTGGCAACGACTATGCACGCAGATGGGCTGGCAGGCGACACATATCCCAGAAGAGTACGGAGGCTTTGGACTGGGTTACGTTGAATTAGTGATCATGCTAGAGCAAATGGGACAGCATTTATTTTGTTCACCATTTTTTGCTACGGTGTGTCTGGGCGCCAATGCCCTACTTGTTGCAGGTACAGAAGCACAAAAACAGCATTATTTACCGCAAATATGTAATGGTAGTTTAACGGCAACGCTTGCCTACACCGGAAGTTCTGGTAAATGGGACGCTCATAGCGTTGATGCAGTTGTATTAGCCAAGGACAATGAATATGTTCTTAATGGTGTCTACCGTTATGTGCCAGATGGACATACTACGGATGTGCTCATTGTGGCTGCACGCAACTCAGACACGAGTGGACAAAGTGGCATTAGTTTATTCGTGACTGATGCTAACGCAAAAGGGGTTACTCGAGAGTATTTACCTACGATGGATCAAACCAAAAAACAAGCTCACATTGTGTTCGATAATGTCGTGGTGAATGAACACGCTTTAATGGGGGAGTATGCGAATGCCTGGCCGTTGCTTGATAAAATTCTTAACCTAGCGACGATTGCTACCGCTGCTGAACAAGTGGGGGGATCACAACAAGTATTAAACATGAGTGTCGCCTATACCAAAGAACGCGTGCAGTTTGGGCGCGCGATAGCGGGATTTCAGGCTGTAAAACATCAAGCTGCAGATATGATGCTACGCACCGAAGTAGGCCGTTCAGCCGTTTATTATGCGGCGTGTGTGGCACAAGAATTTTTTGATGGCGGCTCATTGGCTAGAGAGCTAGGAGAGGCTGCCAGTGTTGCTAAATCATATTGTTCCGATGGCTACTTTAAGAATGCTGGGGATGCCATTCAGCTCCATGGTGGCGTAGGTTTTACTTGGGAGTACGATGTGCACTTGTATTTCAAACGAGCCAAGTCATCAGAGATGTTTTTGGGTAATGGCGCATATCATCGTGAGCGCGTGGCTAAAATGTTGTTGGATTAACCACTGCTATTAACTATGGGTACAGACTAATGAAATTGAGCTTTAGTAAAGCAGATGAAAAATTTCGCGAAGAAGTAGCACAATGGCTAAATGACAATCTGGTCGAGGAGTTTGCACAGCTTAAGTTTCGCGGAGGACCTGGTGATGAGCATATGTTTCCGGATGAACGTAAAAAATGGGAAGCAAAACTTGCAGAAGGTGGTTGGATCGGTATTGCCTGGCCAAAAGAATACGGTGGACGCGGTTGTTCAATTGAACAGCAAGTCATATTTAATGAAGAATATGCCCGTGCCGGCGCACCGGGTCGAGTCGGACACATTGGTGAAGGCTTAACGGGGCCGACCTTGATAGCATTTGGTAGTGAGGCACAAAAACAACGTTACTTACCTGGTATTCTTTCAGGTAACGATTTATGGTGCCAAGGATATTCAGAGCCTGGTGCTGGGTCGGATTTATCCAATGTAAGAACAAAAGCAGTCTTTGATGAAGCCATTGGTAAATGGCTTATCACTGGGCAAAAAGTATGGACATCTTTAGCGCATGAATCGGATTATATTTTTGTGATTGCCCGCACTGAATCTGGAACCAAAGGTCACAAGGGTTTGGGGTTCTTTTTATTAAACATGGATCAACCTGGAATAGAAGTACGAGGTATCAAGCAGCTGACCGGTACCAGTGAATTTAATGAAGTGTTTTTTGATAATGCCGAGTGTGATGCCCAAGATATTGTCGGTAAACCAGGAGAAGGTTGGGCGGTGGCAATGGGCTTACTTGGATTTGAGCGAGGTGTATCGACTCTTGGACAGCAAATGCAGTTTCAAAATGAGCTGGATGAAGTGATTGTCGCCGCTAAGAATAATGGCACACACAAAGACCCAATGATCCGTCAACGTATTGCCGATGCACACATTGGTTTAAAGATAATGCGATACAACAGTCTTAGGATGTTATCGGGTAATGGTGATGATGGCTCATTACAAAAAGAGGCGCTGATATATAAGTTGTTTTGGGCTACTTGGCATAGAGATCTAGGTGAATTAGCGATGGACGTACTTGGGCCTGAAGCCGAAATTTTATCTGCTGCGCCTTATGAATTATCGCGTATGCAAGCACTGTATTTATTTGTTCGCTCTGACACGATTTATGGTGGTACTAATGAAATTCAGCGAAACATAATAGCAGAGCGCGGTTTAGGTATGCCCAAAGACATACGCCCAACTTTGTAAGGAAAAAATATGAACACATCTAGCACACCTCCAGATTGGTTTTCAAACATTGAACAATCATTAGTAGTCAATGGGGCAACAGATATTACTTGGCAGCATCAAACCGACTTACTTGTCGTGGGTTTTGGTGCGGCGGGTGCTTCTGCAGCATTAGAAGGACGAGAAAGTGGTTTGGATGTAATTGTTTTAGACCGATTTGCGGGCGGCGGTGCATCAGTAAAAAGTGGCGGGGTAGTTTATGCTGGAGGCGGCACCAAGGTGCAAGAGTCCTTAGGTGAGCAAGATACGCCACAAGCGATGTTTGATTATTTGAATTTAGAAACCCAAGGTGTTGTAAAAGATGAAACTTTAATGCGCTTTTGTGAACAAAGTTCACAAAATTTAGATTGGTTAATGAGTCACGGTGTCAAGTTTTCAGGACCCGTTTTTAAAAAGAAAACCTCGTATCCTAACGTTAAATATTTTCTGTATCATTCAGATAACTCCCTTCTACCATCTCATCGAGGAGAATATCCTCCAGCTGCAAGAGGGCATAGAGGAGTCATTAAAAATGGTAATTCAGCCGTTAATTTAGGTGGTGCAATTTTTTCGCCTATGCGTGAGTCGGCAAAAAAAATGGGTGTTCAGGTTGATACACAAACCGAAGCGCGGCAACTCATTGTCGATAAGGATGGACGTGTATTAGGGCTCAAAGCCCTGCAACTCATTCCTGGTAGTGATGCTGAAAAAAGACATAAACGTAACAGTGCACTGGCAATGGCAATTGCTACGTATTTTCCTAATATGCTACCGGGCGGTAAATTTATGCGTAAGTTGGCTCAGTACTTCCGAAACAAAGTAAAGCACATTGAAGAAGAAGGAAGGGAGGTTGTCTACTACCGTGCACGATCGGGTATAGTGCTGAGTGCAGGTGGCTTCATTTTCAATCGAAAAATGGTCAAGCACTACTGTCCTAAATACTTAAAGGGATTGCCACTTGGCACTCATGCTGATGATGGTAGTGGTATACGTTTAGGAGAGTCGGTAGGTGGCGCGACTAAATTAATGGGTAATGCCACAGCTTGGCGCTTTATTAATCCACCTTTGGCATGGTCGCAGGGCATCATTGTTAATCAACAAGGTGCTCGATTTGTGAATGAATCGAGTTATGGTGCAACCATTGGTGAGGCGATGGTAGAGCGTAATAATGGTAAGGCATGGTTGATTTTAGATTCTAGGTTAGTTAAACAAGCATGGCAGGAAATTGCGCCAGGTAAAGTTCTACCATTTCAACAACTCTTAGCTGCATTGAATCATATTGTTGTGAAAAAGAAATTTAAAACGACACAATCGATGTGTTCTCATTATGGGTTTGACTTAGCGACGGTAGAAGCTGAAATAGCTCGATATTCACGTGTTGCTAATGGTGAGATTGCTGATGCGTTTCACAAAACCAAAGATGATGCCGTGGCATTAAAAGCGCCTTATCATGTTATCGATATCTCGTTGGGGCAACATTTATTGCCATGTACGGTACTCACGATGGGTGGTTTAGATGTTAATGAAGAAAGCGGTCAGGTTGTTGATGCAAATAAAAATGCAATACCGGGGTTGTATGCAGCAGGCAGAACCGCAGTGGGCATTCCTTCAAACCTTTATATGAGTGGTTTATCATTAGCGGATTGTATATTTTCAGGAAGAAGAGCGGCAAAGCATGCTGCTGAACTGAGTACCCAACTGAGTAATCTGCAGCAGTAAAGCATTCAAGCAGCAGTATAGATTATTGCTGAGAATTCTATTTAGTTAAAAAGCACTGCGCGGCATTTCCATCGGCGTTTTGGTTAGACCACCATTTACGCCGAAGATTTCCCCAGTAATATAACTAGAAGCCGGTGCTGCTAAAAACAAAGCACAGGCAGCAACATCTTCCGGTTGACCAAGACGGTTCATTGGTGTGTTTTTAAGCATGGCTTTTTCTAGATCATCATTCATGATCCCCGCTAGCGCATCGGTGAGGGTTGAGCCTACACTGATTGCATTGACACGTACTTTAGGCGCAAAATCTTGTGCTAAATTCAGTGTCATGAAATTCATTGCTGCTTTACCAATGCCATAACTAATAAAACCAGGCTGAGCGAGATGTCCTGCTACAGAGGATATATTAATAATTGCACCCGTGTCGGGTGATTTTGCCAGATGTGGTGCACACAAACGAGACATAGCAAAAGCCGTTGTCGTATTAAATTTAAAGCACGCTTCTAATTCTTCTTCGCTGGTCATCAAGGTGGGTTTAATTTTCCCAGAACCACCAACATTATTGACCAAAATATCAATACGTCCAAACTCAGCTAAGGTTTGCTCAACTAGCGCTTCACGCTGTGCTGCATCCATGACATCGCATACTACCAGTAAGGCTTTTTGGCCGCGTTTATTGATCTCAGCTACGGTGTTTTCTAATTGTCCTTGGGTTCTGGCGGTAACCAC
>DBBN01000062.1:36606-36906 GCA_002292215.1 Glaciecola sp. UBA983
ACTTTGTTATCTAAACGAAAACGATCAAGTATATTACTCATGTAGTATATTCCTTATAAACACACTTCAAACAGGCCCGCTGCACCCATCCCGCCGCCAATACACATACTCACGACTACGTATTTAACACCACGACGTTTACCTTCAATCAGTGCATGACCGACCATTCTTGAACCACTCATACCAAATGGATGACCGATTGCAATTGCGCCGCCGTTGACGTTGAGTTTGTTATTGTCGATGCCTAAATAATCACGTGAGTAAATCAATTGACATGCAAATGCTTCGTTAATTTCCCAT
>DBBN01000109.1 GCA_002292215.1 Glaciecola sp. UBA983
AATTTACAAATAACTGGCAAGTAGGCCTATTGTCACTAAACACAGGGATAAGAAAGGGAGGTATGATTGATAAGGTGGAGGTGCGAACTCTTCCAGTGTGGAAATTAATTCAGGTGCAATGGCATTCACCAGTTGTAGAGGCTTGTATTCGTTTTGTAGATTATCTAAAAGTGCCGTTTTAGCCCATAACTCGCTGAGCTCCTCAAATGCCCACTGATGCTGAGGATCATCAGCTAACCACGTATAAAAATTAATTTTTTCATCCACAGAAAGACTGTCCCCATCAAGCTTAGCTAGCCAAATAGTAGCATCGTGTGAAATATTTTCCGGGATCCCGTAACAGACCCATTCATCAAAGTTCATTATTTGCCTTTTGCTTCGTTGTCGAGTGCCTAGTAATATGCTGGCGACAATGGTGCATACCTTTAGTGATGTGGTTTTCGATCGTTTTAATGCTGATCCCAAATATATGGCTAATCTCTTGATGCGATTTACCATGGAGTTTACGTAAGATAAATACTTGTTTGCATAATGATGGCAAAGATGAGATGGCATTGGTTAGTAATTGTTGGTTTTGATTTTTTGCTAGAGTGCTCGACATGCTGATATCGATATACATATCATGTAACGCACAATCTTGTTGATACGCAACCTGTACCTTGGTATTGCGCAAGCGTGAGATAGCCAGATTACGCGCGACCCTAAAGACAAATGCTTTGCTATGCTGGATTGGTCCTTCTTGTTGTTTTTGATACCAAATCAGATACGTTTCTTGTAATACATCGTCAATATCATAGCGCGGTAGCATTCGAGATAACGCATTGATTAACGGTGGCTTCGTCTCTTTCATCAACTGCTTAAGTTGTCTCTGTAAGTTCATTTCATTAGTATGTGACATCTTACTCTGTTCCTTGTTGTTGATAGGTGCGTGTTTGATAGTCGAGTAATAGTTGCATGAAATGTTGTGCTGATCGGCTAGAGCTTAATGCGATATCTTGAGGTGATGAGGTATCATTGAGCTCATATGTAATTGCTGGGCTATTATAACGTTCATAAAAATACGTTTTAGTTGTTGCTAATTTTGGGTTATGGCTACTTTTTCGTTGGAAGATGATAGGGCCATCAGCGTTTATTTTTGCTAACCAATCTTTAGCGAGTGTAGGTAAGATTTGTGACGCATTATCACTATGGGTATACAAGATATCGCGATTCGTAGAATGAAAATCCAGCATAGTCCATACTTCGCTTTGTGCAGTCAGCGCATTTATCTGGGCGATGACTGCGCTGGTCTCAAATTGTGTAAACGGTCCCCAATCTCGATTTAAATCAGTAGCTTGCATATTGTGACGCCAATATCCATGGTGCACCCCATCGGGGTTGACTAATGGAAAAATCAACACGTTAAATTGTTTTCTAAATGTTTTTGCTAAATCAGTATCAGCCAATAACTCTGGAACAAAACTCAGCATTGCCATTGCCCCGGTAAGCTCTGGCGGGTGTTGCCGTCCAATTAAAATAATAAACGGCTTTGAAGGGTCTGAAATATGACTTAGCATACTGATATCACGTTTTTCGACAGTGAGTCCTATTGTGGCTACTTGTAAACTCGGTAATTGTTTTTTAAGCAATGTCGTCCAACGTTGATAACCTTTAATGTCAATAATTGGCTGGGCAGCGATACGAACTTTTGGTGAAGTAACCGTTACATCAAAAGTATATGAGGTGTTGTCTTGTTCATTTGCTCTAAGTTGTTGCTCATCATTAGGCACAGTCACATGCTGCCAGCCTTGTTGATTAAATTGTTTGGGGGCATAGCGATGTTTAAAGTCACTATAATCTAAAGTAATGGTTAACGGGATGTTGTTATCCGCAGTAATATCTAAAGGCGTGATATCAAAAGCATACCAAGGGCTGGGGTTGATTTTCGGATCTTCAGGCATTACATACACAACGAGGTGATTTGCATCATGCCATGTACAACTGGAAAATGCTCCACCGGAGAAATTTTTGGTTATACTATATTTAAGCGCAGGTTTAGGTTGAGTTTGTGGTGGCGTCGAACTTGTTATAGCCGAAGTTGTTATATAAGTACATTGCGATGTATCTTGCTGCGGGTTAGTGTCAGCAAAAATTGTTGTACTGACCAAGGAACCAAACAGCACAAGCAGTACACTAAACAAGTAAGCAGTGCGCTGTAATGCGTTATTTACGTTAGGGTGAATCATGAATATCACCTAGACCTTTGATTAAACGAATATTATTATCCTTATATATCGTTTGGCATGTACTTTCCCCCTATCGAAATGTGAGGGATCGCTTGTAAATAAAATGTTAAAAAATTGCATTGGTGACTAAATTACATTAATTTTATAAAAAATAAAACACTTAAGGACTTTTTATGCGTTGGTTAACTAAACTGGTAATTTTGTGCTTGGCATTGATGGTGTCACAACTAACTTATGCGCAAGAGATTGAAACTCAAAAAGGGTTGGATGCGATTGCTAAAGGTGCAGTGGTTATTGATGTTAGAACAGATTGGGAATGGTCATCAGGGCATCACCCGAAAGCTCTGCATATGCAAAACACCTTATTGCTAGAAAAAATCAAAACCCAAAATCTAGATAAAAATACGGCTATCGTGCTGTATTGTCGTTCAGGAAAACGCGCCGCTCAATCGACCAAAGATTTACAGGCTGCAGGTTATACCAATGTCATTAATGCCGGTGGTCTTAAAGATGTGATGCCAAAAGATGATTAACTGATCTGTAGTGATGCAGGTTATTAATTAAAGAATCGCTCATACAAAAAAACCACCTTGAAGGTGGTTTTTTGTAATCATGGTACCGGTGGGCGGACTTGAACCGCCACGCATTGCTGCAACGGATTTTGAATCCGTCGTGTCTACCAATTCCACCACACCGGCATTGAACTGTGTGTCTAACGTCACGTGATAACGCTAGATCCTCAAAATTGGAGTGCGATTATAACCACCTCAATGAATGGTGCAAGTGTTTTGTGATAGTTAGAGCTATTTTTGTGGTGTTTTTTTCATATTATGCCACAGTTAAAGTAACAACCTAGGTGTGGTAATCTAACAGGATAATCAATATGCAGGTCACTTCTCACTTCTATGCTCAGCTTACAATAGCCATTATCAAAGGTGTAGCCTCATGTTTGCGGTTATTTCATGTGTTGGGATTAATCATTCTCTGTAGTTCTCTCAGTTTACCTCTTCACGCCATTGAGCAGTCATCAAACACTCAAATTAAACAAGTTCACTTGCATGATAATCAGGGTAAAAGTATCAATATTGGACAATTACACGTACAAGCCGATGGTCAATTTACGTTTGAACGACGCGATGAAGTATTTTCTGATCATTTTTTATCCATGAAAGAAATGAAATGTATAGAAGGACCTGAGTTGTGGTGTCATATTGCTTACCCTTATCCACTTAACCGTGATTTTAATGCAGACAAAGCGTGGTTATCTCATGACTTGTTGTTTATGTATAAAAAATCAAACCAATTTGGCGCAATGATGTGGCAAGGCGTTTATTACAAATTCACCAAAGAAGACGGGCGGTTAATTGGCTATGCTAACGGTGTCGACTTAAGCGAAATCGCTTCTGCTCCGGAGCAAATCCATACGCCATTTTATGATGAATCCTATATGGAACCCCATAATGCCCAAGAAAGGTGGTTGCCTACGTTGACGATTGACTAGAATTATTCGCAATTGGTGAAGGTTATTTACCTGACTTTTTTGCACAGAATAGGGTAATATACGCCCATTAATGCTGACTATATGAATACGCTAATGGGCAAAAAACATCCTCCAAAACGACCTCACCGCCAAAGAACTAGTGAGGCTAATGTGACCGGTCAAAGAGACTATCCTCGCGCGGGTTTTTTTCGTCGTGTCGCGGCCATGATTTATGATGCATTGGTTGCCGTTGCAGTGGGTATGTGCGCTGGGTTAGTTATTTTAGTCACACTTACCATTTTGCATGCTCGTGGTGTCATAGGGCAAGACGTAGAGCATTTTAGTGACTTCCTCAATCAATCCCTCTTGTTTATGACTATTGTGCAAATCTGGGTCGCGGCTTGGATCATCGGTTTTTTCTTATGGTTTTGGGCAAAAGGCGGACAAACTATTGGTATGCGAGCGTGGCGCATGCGTATTTTCAGTACCACTGAATCGCCAATGACAATAGGTCGTTTATGGTTACGTTTGATCTGTTCTTTGGGGGGGTTAGGCACTGTGTTGGTATTATTCATGCCAAAACAAAAGCAATCGCTACAAGATCTAGCGGCTAATACCGAAATCTTAGTGTTAACTGAAACCGCCAACGATCATAAATCTTGGCGCTAATAAGTTTAGTTAGCACTGGCTAATAAGTGTCGTTAGCACGGTGAGCACCAAACAAATCATTCCCGTAAAACTGATACTATTGTACAATTGCACCACCTTTGGCGTGAGCGTATTCTAGCCTTAATTATTCTATAAATGTTAAATGTTAAGTGTTATGTTTCGATTTTGCCTTGCTATTATTATACTGATATTTTCCCACTTAGGCGCTACAGCCTTCGTTACGTCGACGCAAGTATCCGAGAGCTTAATCACATCTACCGTTCAACCAGCTGAAATTGAAACCACACAAGTTGATGTACCATTATTGCTTGGCTCGTCATTATTTTTTGGGAATGTTGTTGCGTCTGATTCAAAGGCGATATTATTTACTGACGCGCTTATACTCCTTATTACGTTTACCGTTATTCGAGCTCCTCCTACAGCACTATAACCTCTTTATTTATATTGTTGTTATTGTCATTGTTGTTTAAGGAATCGTATGTTTAAGCTCGTTTTTTTCGCGTTCTTATGTTGTTTAGCCGGGCCTGCCAATGCAGCCCAAATGGGCACGTTGGACCTCACTTACACCTTGCCGGGTGTCATCGTATTAACTATTTTCGTTATCGCCTATGTCTTTGTTATAGGTGAAGAATTCCTTCATATACGAAAATCTAAACCGATGCTATTGGCTGCAGGGATAATTTGGATAGTACTAGGTTGGATTTATACCAATCATGGCATTCCTATTGAAGCGGAAGAAGCGTTTAACCATAATTTATTGGAATATGCCCAACTATTATTATTCTTGCTAGTCGCGATGACATATATCAATGCGATGGAAGAGCGTGGGATCTTTGACCGTATTCGTGTTTGGATGTTAAGCAAAGGCATGAGTTTACGCAGCTTATTTTGGCTGACAGGTATTCTTGCATTTTTAATTTCATCTTTCGCTAACAACTTAACGACGGCGATGCTGATGTGCGCCATCGTGTTGAAAGTGGCTCACGATAATCCTAAATTTATCAATATAGCCTGTATCAATATCGTGGTAGCCGCCAATGCTGGTGGGGTATTTAGCCCGTTTGGAGATATTACTACGTTGATGATTTGGCAAGCCGGATTGGTCAAATTTGAACAATTTATTGTGTTGTTTGTTCCTGCGGTAGTTAATTTCATAGTGCCGGCATTGATCATGAGCTTTTTTATTTCAAATAGCAAAAACGCACCTCTAGTCGATCATGATATTACGATTAAACGAGGTGCAAAACGTATTATTTTGTTGTTCTTTTTTACGATCGCAACAGCGGTAATGTGTCATAGTTGGTTGAGTATGCCACCAGTATTGGGCATGATGTTGGGGCTAGGTTATTTGCAACTATTAGGTTTTTATTTACGATTTACCTTACCCAAGTCATTGCAGAAAAAACGCGATATTGCTGAGCGAAATAACGATGAAGCAGCGTTAAAAAAACTGGGTAATATTGTTCCATTTGATGTGTTCGAAAAAATCTCTCGAGCAGAATGGGATACATTATTGTTCTTTTATGGCGTGGTCATGTGTGTCGGTGGTTTAGGCTTTATGGGCTATCTTGCATATGTCTCAGAAGCAATGTATACCAACTGGGAACCTTTATATGCCAATATTTTGGTAGGGGTGTTGTCGGCAATCATTGATAATATTCCGGTTGTGTTTGCGGTATTGAGTATGGCTCCGAATATGGATTTGACACAATGGCTGTTGGTCACCATGACTGCTGGAGTGGGTGGTAGTTTATTATCTATTGGTTCGGCTGCTGGGGTTGCCTTAATGGGACAAACCAAAGGCGTGTATTCATTTATGGGACACATGCGCTGGAGCTGGGCGATAGCGCTGGGTTATGGCTTAAGTATCTACGCACATTTATTACTAAATACCTAATTCTTGCGCAACAACTTATCTATTATCGAACTTACTAGCTCCGTCTATTGGCGGCGGAGCAAAAACACGGCCACACATGCAAACAAAGCGCTTGGCAGTAATGCTCCGAATAATGGCGGCAAGTTATACACTAACGCGAACGGGCCAAAAACTTCATTGGCGATAAAGAAACTAAAACCGGTTAATGTCCCCACTATGATCCGCGAACCCATCGTCGTGGAACGTAACGAACCAAATACAAACGAAAATGCCATTAACAGCATCACGCAAACTGACACGGGCTGTAAGATCTTACGCCACATCGCTAATTCATAACGGGTTGAATCTTGTTGGTTGTTTTGTAAATACTCTACATATTCATTTAAACCTTGAATCGATAATGCTTCGGGCTTTACTGTGGCAACAGAGAGTTTATCTGGCGTCAACGCTGCTCGCCATTCAGTAAGAGAAATCCGGTTGGTTGAGATTTTGTCTGCATTAAAATACGTGATTTGCACATCTTGTAATGCCCATGATTCTTCTACAAACGAAGCGCGTTTGGCTGCAATAATCTGGGTTAATACGAGGTTATCGTCAAACTGATAAATCGTTACATCCCCTAAGTTTTCTTGATTAAATACGTTACCAATACTAACAAAATCACTACCATCTTTGGTCCATACGGTTTGATTGGCGGTAAAAACTTGCCCGCCAGACAGCGCATCGGTACGGATTTGCTTTGCTTTGGCTTCACTTAACGGTGTGACATATTCACCAATTAACAAAATACCACACACCATGATCACTGCACATTTCATTGCCGATTGGATGATATTCCATTTACTCATACCAGAGGCTTGCATAACAATAAGTTCGGAGTTTGACGCTAAAATACCCATGCCAATTAACCCGCCAAGCAAAGTTGCCATCGGGAAAAATTGTTCGATATCACGGGGTAAACTCAATATGACAAATAAACCTGCCACAATTAAATCGTAATCACCTTCACCGACCTTGCGTAACTGCTCGACAAACTTGATTAACCCACTCAATCCGACCAGCGTCAATAAAGTCACAAAAATAGTACTCAGCAAGGTACGTGCAATGTATAAATCAATAATGCTAAACATTACTTGTCTCCTGCCGAACTAGAGGCGTTTTTTATATAGGGTTGTTTTAAGTAATTACGCACTTTTACGGAGGTTTGACGTTGTCGTGATAATAATACCGCACCAATAAACAAGATAATCCCATGGACCCACCATAAGCCTAATCCGGTAGGTATCTTGCCATCTTCAAGGGCTCGTCTTGCTGCCATTAATAATAAAAAATACCCCAAGTACATTAAAATGGCAGGGAATAATTTACCGAATCGACCTTGGCGTGGATTAACTTTCGACAAGGGTACAGCAATTAACACCAAGAACGGTAATGCTAAAGGGATAGCGATTCGCCATTGCAATTCCGCAATCGCTTCGTGACTGGGGTCGCCAAATAACTCAATAGTTGGCAATGCTGCCACTTTACGACGCATTGACTCTGCTTCTTGCTTGCCGATCTGAATCCGGTATTCATCAAAATTTACTTTTTGATAGTTTTGTTGGCCAATCGTGCCATCATGTTGCTGGCCATTTCGCAGTACAAGTAATTGGGTGCCATCACTTAACACATTAATCGTGCCTGTCTCAGAATAAATCACTCGGACTTTTTCTGGATTTTTAGGATTGACTTGAGATAAGAAAATTTTACTTAATTGGTTATTTTCAGATTCAACTTCATGGACAAATATCACCGCTTCATCATTGCCTGTTTGTTGAAAACGGCCTGGAATAATGGCTGAAATACCTGATTCAGCGCCAGCTTTTTCACGTAATTGATATTCACTTTCAACCGCTAATGGGGCTACATACATAGTAACGGAAGCGGTCAACAACCCTAAGCCGACGGCTAACAACAACATTACCCGTGTGACGTACCATTCTGAGACGCCACAGGCTTGTAAAACGGTCATTTCGGAATCAACATAAAAACGCCCATGTGCCATCATGATCCCCAAGAAAAAACTAATGGGTAAAATTAGCGAAGCTAATACTGGCGAGTATAATGTTAAAAATCCCATGACTAAACTAGCAGGGATTTCTCCATCTGTTGCATCCCCCAAAACACGCACAAACTTAAGCGTAATAAAAATAGCCATGAGGATAAAGAAAATCGCAAACTGCGATTTGAACGTTTCCTTGAGAAGATAGCGAAAAATAATCATATTTAGTATAGAAAACGTCTGTTTTTAGTGGCGAAAGGTAAATTTTTAAGTAAACTAGGTTTTTTTGCAAGTTATTTCGAGGAATTCAGCGTGGAATTTAGTGTCAAGAGTGGTAGTCCTGAGAAGCAACGTAGTGCCTGTATCGTCGTTGGGGTATTTGAACCCCGCCGTTTGACAGCCGTCGCTGAACAATTAGACGAAATAAGTGAAGGCTATATCAGCAATTTAATTCGCCGTGGCGATTTAGAAGGTAAAGCCGGACAAATGTTATTATTACACCATGTTCCGAATGTTTTGAGTGAACGTGTCTTATTAGTGGGTTGTGGCAAAGAGCGCGAATTAAATGAACGCCAATACAAAGAAATCTTAACTAAAACCATCAAAACACTAAATGAAACCGGTTCAATGGAAGCGGTTTGCTTTTTACCTGAGTTACACGTTAAAGGTCGCGATACGTATTGGAAAGTTCGTCAAGCCGTTGAAGCCACGCAACATAGTTTATATACCTTTTTACAATTAAAAACGAAAAAAGGCGAACCTCGTCGTCCGTTACGTAAAATGGTATTTAATGTGCCAACACGCAAAGAATTACCTGCGGGCGAAAGAGCCGTCGTGCATGGAATGGCTGTCGCTGCGGGTGTGAAAATCACACGTGATGTCGCGAATATGCCACCGAATATTTGTAACCCTAAGTATCTATGGGAACAAGCTCAATTACTCGGTGAGCAATATGACAGTGTGACAACTGAAGTGGTAGACGAAGCCCAAATGGCTGAGTTAGCAATGAATTCTTATTTAGCAGTAGGTCGTGGTTCTCATAATGAATCCATGATGAGTATTATTAAACACAATGGTGGCACCGCAGATCAAGCTCCGATTGTATTAGTAGGCAAAGGCTTGACCTTTGACTCTGGTGGTATTTCGATCAAGCCTGGCGCGGGTATGGATGAAATGAAATACGATATGGGCGGAGCTGCTTCCGTATTGGGCGTTATGGAAACAATTGGCATACTAAAGCTACCCATTAATATTGTTGCACTAATACCTTCTTGTGAAAACCTGCCGGATGG
>DBBN01000043.1 GCA_002292215.1 Glaciecola sp. UBA983
GCGATTGATATGATTGTCGATCGTCGTGATATGCGCGATACTTTGTTCAGCATATTATCAAAATTACACCATATGCATATTGTTCCTGAAGTATTAGAAACCGTTGATCATGAAGTCGTCGTTCAACCTACTGATTTTCCAGTAGACCAAGCTGATGATAAATAATATTGATGCCTCTGACTGCTGATTCATCGTTAGACGATTGGCTGGCTTATCTTGAGTCCATACATCCTGTCGGGATCGATATGGGCTTAGGGCGAGTGCAACAAGTTTATGCGCGTATGGCATTAGATTGGTCGTCTGCGACGGTCATTACTGTCGCAGGAACAAATGGTAAGGGCACAACTTGTGCCTTTATTGAACAAGCAGCCATGCTATCTAAGCGTTCCGTCGGAGTGTATAGTTCTCCGCATATTAACATCTATAACGAACGTGTTCGTATCAATCATGCTTTGCTTGATGATGCTGCGCATACCGCTGCATTTTTTGCGATTCAGCAAGCTCGCGGTGATGTGTCACTGACGTATTTTGAATTTGGTACCTTAGCAGGCTTGTGGTTGTTAAACCAACAACAGCTCGATGTAGTTATTCTTGAGGTTGGGTTGGGTGGACGCCTAGATGCGATAAATATCGTCGACCCTGATGTCGCAGTCATTACGAGTATAGGCTTAGATCATCAAGCATTTTTAGGTGATACGAGAGAGCTAATCGCGATAGAAAAAGCGGGCATTATGCGGGCACATAAACCTGTTATAATTGGTGAAATTGATCCCCCAAAAACCCTTGTCGAAGCAGTGAATACGCATCAAGCCATTGCTAAGTGGGCAGGTAAAGACTTCCGTTATCAAGTTCAGCAGCAACACTTTCGATATCAATCCGAGCAGTTATCATTAACTACGACACTCCCCCATATTCCACTACCCAATGTNNGCTACCGCTATTGCAGTCATAGAGCAGTTAGGCTGGTTGTTATCGCCGACACAATGGCAGGAATGTGTTAATTTAACACTATTATCTGGCCGGTTAACGGTATTTACTGAACATACATTAGGTCCGACGGCTCCCACCATTTTACTGGATGCGGCCCATAATCCACATGCCGCAGAATATTTAGTTAAACACATCAAGATAATGCAACCACAACGGATATTCGCGATTTGTGGTGTAATGAAAGACAAAGACATTCGNNGGATTGTTAGCGCCTTTTGTTCCTATTGTCACACATTGGTATCCTTGTGATGTGAGTATTGATCGTGCAGCAAAAGCTAGCGATATCGCACTTTGTTTAAGCGCCGATTTAGACGTTGATGCACAACATATCACTGCTGTTGATCATCCTATCACAGGTCTGATCCATGCAATAAAAACTGCCAACGAGCAAGATTTAGTGGTAATATTTGGTTCGTTTTTTACGTTAAGTGATTTTTTTGCATGTACAAGCAAATTATAAGCGTAACGATATTTTTGACGCTTAGGTTAGGGAAGGTTAATCAGTGAATTCTGCATTACAAAATCGATTAGTGGGAACGGTGATCATTGTTGCTTTAGCCGTTATATTTTTACCAGATCTCTTGGATGGTAAGAAGCAAACTAAGCAAGATATTCAAGTTAGTATTCCCAAAGTACCAGAAGTACTCAGTATGCAGCAGCCAAGTGAGGTTGATATAGAGGCATTGAACCAACAAGCCCAAATCACAGCATCAATTGAATTAGAAACTGCTGTGGATGATGAGCCTTCTACTGAGCTTGAGTCATCACAACCAACTATGAACATTCCGACAGCTAACAATCCATCGTCTAAACTAAACATGCAACCGAAAAACCAAAATGCATCATTAGCAAANNCAAACACAAATACTCATTGCTGATCCGCAAGACTCAGCTGGCTGGGTCGTTCAACTAGGAAGCTTTCGCCACCAAAAAAATGTCCGCGAACTGATGAATGTACTAGAAAAAGCAGGCTATCGAACTTTTTCTCGACCCGTTCAAACACCTTCCGGTGAACTGACAAAAGTGTTTGTTGGTCCAGAAATTGAGCAAGAAAAACTTAAAATGGCGTTACCACATTTAAATGAAATCACTAAGTTAAAGGGGCGCTTGACTCCTTTCACAATTAAATAAAAATCATGATGGCAAAGACACACTCATCTGATAGAATACGCGCCATTAATATCTCGTGTGTACAAGGCATGTTTATCAGAATGCAAACAATATGAATTGGGTTGACTATTCCATCATAGGTATCATTGTTGTTTCTGCGCTTATTAGTTTAGCGCGGGGATTCATGAAAGAAGCCTTATCTCTAGTAATCTGGTTTTCCGCGTTTTATGTTGCCAGCCGCTTTTATCCCAATGTCGCTTTGTTATTAACCCAAATTGAAAATGAAATGTGGCGCCAAGGCGCAGCCATAGGCATTTTGTTTGTCGCAACAATGATTGCCGGCGNNCATCTTTAATTATGTAGTGGGTCAGTTAGTTGAATTTACTGGCTTATCCGGTACAGACCGAATGTTAGGTATTGTTTTTGGTGCGCTTCGTGGCGTACTAATCGTTTCAGCAGTACTCTTTTTCATCGATTCTTTTACTGCTTTTTCTGAAGCTAAATGGTGGAGTGATTCATTATTGATCCCAGAGTTTGCCATAGTGATTGAATGGTTCTTTGAATACTTGCAAGGTAGTTCAAGTTTTTTAAAACCCGCTTAAATAGGTAATTTAACATGTGTGGTATAGTCGGTATTGTTGGTCATGCTCCCGTTGCTCAAGATTTATATGACGGTTTGACCGTGCTTCAACACCGCGGACAGGACGCCGCAGGAATTATGACCATTGATAATGGTAATTTTCATTTACGCA
This sequence comes from Glaciecola sp. UBA983, assembly GCA_002292215.1. Taxonomy (GTDB): domain Bacteria; phylum Pseudomonadota; class Gammaproteobacteria; order Enterobacterales; family Alteromonadaceae; genus Opacimonas. The sequence continues at coordinate 2,853 of DBBN01000043.1, forward strand.
AAGATAATGGGTTAGTAAAAGATGTATTTCATACTAGACATATGAAGCGTCTTTTGGGTACAACGGGTATTGCGCACTGTCGTTACCCTACGGCTGGCAGCTCAAGTTCTGCGGAAGCTCAGCCTTTCTATGTTAACTCACCTTATGGGATTGCTTTTGCACATAATGGTAATTTAACCAACGCCCATGAGTTACGAGAAGAAGTCGTGACACTAGCGCGTCGTCATATTAATACGACCTCTGATTCTGAAATCTTATTGAATATTTTTGCGCATGAACTCCAAGCTTGTCATGGTATGGTTGTTACGCCGGAAGAAATTTTCAAAGCAGTCACAACGGTTCATCAAAAAATCCGTGGTGCATACGCCGTCGTCGCATCGATTATTGGTAACGGTATGGTTGCGTTTCGTGATCCTAATGGTATTCGTCCATTAGCATTAGGCAAACGTCAATCAGAACTTGGCATGGAGTACATGGTTGCTTCTGAAAGTGTGGCACTTGATGCAGTTGGTTTTACGTTCATTCGTGATGTGCTACCTGGTGAAGCAGTTTATATCACTGAAGCAGGTGAGTTGTTTACTCAGCAATGTGCAGCAGCACCGGTTCATGCACCTTGTATATTTGAGTTTGTCTATTTTGCACGCCCAGATTCATTTATTGATGGTATTTCTGTATACGCCTCGCGCGTTAATATGGGAACTAAATTAGGTGATAAGATTAAACGTGAATGGGCTGACAAAGATATTGATGTCGTTATCCCTATTCCTGAAACATCGATGGATGTGGCATTGCAAATTGCCAACACGCTTGATTTACCATACCGCCAAGGATTTGTTAAAAACCGTTATATTGGCCGTACATTTATTATGCCAGGGCAAAAGCAACGTCGTCAATCTGTCCGACGTAAGCTCAATGCGATTAAATCTGAGTTTAAAGGTAAAAATGTATTGTTAGTTGATGATTCGATTGTACGTGGTACAACATCAGGACAAATTATTGAAATGGCTCGTGAGTCAGGTGCGAAGAAAGTCTATTTTGCTTCTGCCGCACCAGAGATTCGTTTCCCTAACGTGTATGGAATTGATATGCCATCACCGCACGAGCTCATTGCTTATGGTCGTGAAATTGAACAAATTAGCGAACTAATTCAAGCTGATGGTTTAATTTTCCAAGATATTGATGATTTAGTGGATGCGGTAAGATTAGAAAATCCTGCTATAGAACAATTTGAAACGTCAGTATTTGATGGCAAGTACATCACAGGTGATGTGAATCAAGTTTATCTCGATCGTGTAAATAATGACCGTAATGAAAAAGCAAAATCGTCATCACGTTCTAAAACAGAATTGAGTAATATAGACGTTCATAATATGCCGCAGGACTAACTGCTCAAAGTAAAAAACGTAGTCATAAAAAAACGCTGNNACTATCAATACATTCAATAATACTAAATGTAAGTAATACCAGCACCTGAACCTAATAAAATTATTGATAATGCCATCAAAATTGATAACAACACCATACCGCAAGTGACGACGGTAGAGGCATAAATAAAGCCTTTTTCTTCAGGAATATGCATTAATATTGGTACCCCTGAATATAATAAATACACAGAGTAAGCAATACCGACTAGCCCCACTGCACTGATAAACCATAACTCAGGGTACAAACATGCAAAACCTACCATAAACAAGGGCGTTGATGTATAGGCAGCAAGTTCTAAGGCCTGTGTAATCGATGGTTTGGCATCAAATACATCTGCTAATTCATGGATCATCATGGCTAGGCATGCAACACCCACTACTAGACCAAAGTACATACCTACTGCCATAAATAACGCACTTTCTTGGCTTAAGCGAATAGTATCGCCTGCGCCAATGCTCCAACCTAAATGTGCACTTGCATAATAACTGCATACCGAAGGTATTAGAGCAATAATTGCAATATGGCTTAGTGCATATAAGTAATTTTCATGATTTCGATCGATTTCTTGCCACTCTGAACGAGGACTAGCATACAAGCCCCATAAGTGATTTAGGATCATCACATCTCTCCATTAAGTCTATAAAGGCCCTGCGCGCATGTTCGCAAGGAGTAACATTGTTAACAGAAAAAGTGAG
>DBBN01000034.1:0-10129 GCA_002292215.1 Glaciecola sp. UBA983
GGCGCCCCCATCATCTGGTTGCCTTTCCCGTCCATACCATGACATGCGGCACATGCCATAAAACGTGTTTTACCTTTAGCAGCTAACTCTTGATCAACTTGGCGACCAGATAAGCTTAATGTGTATTCAACCACTTCAGCAATACCATCTTCACCAAACGCACCTAACCAAGCTGGCATCATCGCATTGCGACCACCTTGTAGCGTTTTGACGATAGTTGCACCTGAACCACCGTATAACCAATCATCATCTGTTAGGTTCGGAAAGCCGCCGTTTTGTCCGCGCGCATCTGAACCATGACACTGTGCACAGTTTTGTAAGAATAAACGTTGACCGACTTTTAGCGCTTCAGCATGTTGTGGGTCAGTTGCTAACGTTTCGACATCGATTTTTGCATATGCAGCAAAGATAGGGTCAAATTTTTCATTGGCAAACTTGATTTCACGGTCGTACTGGACCAAAGCACCAGATTCAATCGATGCTTGTAGTTTTTGCTCAGACTCTGCCAAAGTAAGAATACCTTGGTTCGAGCTCTCCCAGCCCAGTAATCCTTTATAAGCACCAAGGCCAGGGTACAGGGCTAAATACGCTAAGCCCCACACGATGGTCATATAAAACATAATCGTCCACCAACGAGGTAGCTGATTATTGATTTCAACAATCCCATCAAACTCATGGCCCATTGACTCGCCTACTTTAACACCCGTTTTGTTTGCTAGTGTCCAGCGAAGTAAGAAGTAACAGCCGGCAATTGAGCCAAGCGTAATTACCGATATCCATATTGTCCAAAACGTAGTCATGTTCAAGACTCCTGTTTATTTTTAATAATCTTTTTTTCTTCATCATCAAACACTAAATTTGCATCCTCATCGAAGCGTGCTTTATTACGGCTTGAAAAAGCCCAATAAAGTACACCGATGAAGGCGATGAAAACGATAACAGTAAATATACTGCCGATAATTGCCTGATTCATTATTTTAAATGCGTCCCAAGTGATTGAAGGTAAGCGATCAGTGCTTGCATCTCTGTTTTACCTTGCACGGCAGCTTTCGCACCGGCAATATCTTCATCAGTATAAGGCACACCAAAATCACGGAATAATGACAATTTTTTCTCAATTAATTCACCGTCAAGGGTGTTTTCAGCTAACCAAGGATAACCTGGCATATTAGATTCTGGCACAACATTACGCGGGTTTAGTAAGTGCACACGATGCCACTCATCAGAATAACGATTACCCACTCTTGCTAAATCTGGACCAGTTCGCTTAGAGCCCCATAAAAACGGACGTTCCCATACCGATTCACCTGCAACAGAGTAGTGACCGTAACGTTCTGTTTCTGCACGGAATGGACGGATCATTTGTGAATGACAACCAACACAACCTTCACGAATATAAATATCACGACCTTCCATTTGCAGTGCAGTATATGGTGTTAAACCTTTAACTGGCTCCATGGTTTGTTGTTGATACATTAAAGGAGTAATTTGTGCCATGGCACCTAATGCGATAGCAAACAAAATGAGAACCGTCAATAAACCAACGTTTTTTTCAATCAACTCATGTGGATTTTTCATGTTCAACTCCTATGCTGTTGCTACAGTGGCATCTGAGACTGCTACAGTCTTAGGTGCTCGAATCGTTTTGTAGCAGTTATAAGCCATAATTAGCATACCAACAACAACGAAGGCACCACCAATTGCACGAAGAATATAAAATGGTTTAGATGCTTCTAATGATTCAACAAAGCTGTATGTTAAGGTACCATCAGCATTAACTGCACGCCACATTAGACCTTGTAAAACACCGGACATCCACATTGCAACGATATACAGTACAACACCAATTGTTGCTAACCAGAAATGAACATTAATTAATGATGTGCTGTACATTTTTGGTTGGCCAAATAAGATTGGTACTAAGTGATAGACAGAGCCAATAGTAACCATCGCAACCCAACCTAATGCACCAGAATGAACGTGACCGATAGTCCAATCCGTATAATGGGATAGGGCGTTTACGGTTTTAATTGCCATCATTGGACCTTCAAAAGTAGACATACCATAGAAAGACAATGAGACGATTAAGAAACGTAAAATAGGATCAGTACGAAGCTTATGCCATGCACCTGAAAGGGTCATTATACCGTTAATCATACCACCCCAAGATGGGACAAATAAGATAATGGACATTACCATACCCAATGATTGGGTCCAATCAGGCAGTGCGGTGTAGTGAAGGTGGTGTGGACCAGCCCAAATATACAATGATATTAATGCCCAAAAATGCACAATAGACAAACGATAAGAATAAACTGGACGACCCGCTTGTTTTGGTACGAAGTAATACATCATACCTAAGAAACCCGCAGTCAAGAAGAAACCTACTGCGTTATGACCATACCACCACTGCATCATGGCATCAACCGCGCCAGCATACAATGAATAGGACTTGGTAAACGACACCGGAATAACCATTGAATTACCAATGTGAAGTACCGCAACCGTCAGCATAAATGCACCCAAGAACCAATTGGCAACGTAAATATGTGACGTCTTACGAATAACTAAAGTACCGAAAAAGTTAATGATGTAAGCGACCCAAACTAATGTGATCAAAATATCGATAGGCCATTCTAGCTCTGCGTACTCTTTAGAAGAGGTAAGGCCTAACGGCAAAGTAATTACAGCAGAAACAATCACTGCTTGCCAGCCCCAAAAGGTGAATGCCGCTAATTTATCCGAGAACAAACGTACCTGGCTTGTTCGCTGCACAATATAGTATGAGCAGGCAAATAAAGCACAGCCACCAAATGCAAAAATTACAGCATTGGTGTGTAAAGGGCGTAAACGTGAATAGGTTAAGTATGGAATATCAAAATTAAGTGCTGGTGCAAATAATTGGGTTGCAATTAGCAAACCAAGAGACATTCCTACAACACCCCAGATTACGGTCATCACCGTAAATTGCCTAACGACTTTATAGTTGTAGTTAGGTTGAACTTGAGTAGTCTCGCTCATCAGGTCGTTCTTCCATTGTTAAAGTAAAATTGTTACCGTTTTCTGCTATTTATAAAGATAAAATACACAACATAATTATATACTTTTATCGCAATATATCGCAAGGAGGTGAGGATGATATAGTGTTTAAAAAGAAAATGGTAGACTAAGGCGCATATGCTTGATCAAGGTCAATCTATTTAACCAAATTGCAACAAGATGAGGGGGTTTTAATAACATAATGAGCAATACTAATTTACATAAAGCACTATTATTAATCATTTTTGTTGGTTTATTGATGTTTCTCTATCAACATAACGTCGGTTCACAATACGATAATTCGAACTCGTGTGAAGTATATGCTCAAAAATGCACCATAGACCTTGAACAAGGTCAATTGATCATTGATTTTCCTAAGCAAATAGTCGTAGAAGAGCTATTAAACGTCAAATTTACTTTACCGCAAGGTTTAGAAATTGAGCAAGTGGTGATTGAAGGCGTTAATATGTACATGGGAAAATTACCCGTATATTTTGAATCACTTAGTTCTGAATCTTCAATACAACAAACCGGTGAGTTCTTTTTGGGGAGTTGTCATTTGAGCAATATGCAATGGCAAATGTTGATTAGCTTGCGCACTATTAACAGCGACAGCGAGATTAACAGCGACAGCGAGCAATCACAGAGTAAACTAATCACTGCTCGCGTGCTTTTTTCAACACAACAATTCTTATAGGTAAATCCAAAAAGCAATGGGCTGAATCTTTATAGTTGTGTTTGTAAGTATATTTCCAATCCCATAGATTTGATTAATCCAAGCTGTTGTTCTAACCAATGTGCATGATCCATTTCAGTATCATCTAATAACACCAATAACATATCTCTAGTCACATAATCACGTTCTTTTTCACATAGCGCAATAGTTACGCGTAACTGCTCGGCGACTTCATATTCAACCCTTAGATCACTGGCTAACATGTCAGGAACATTATGACCTAATTGGTATCCGCTACGGGTGACCATGTCCGGCTGACCTTCTAAAAACAGCATGCGTTGTATCAATTTAGTGGCATGACCTTTTTCATCATCAAACTCATGATTAATACGTTCAAACAACTTCATATAACCCCAATCTTCATACATTTGTGCATGTATAAAGTATTGATCCATCGCCGCTAGTTCATAGCTAAGTAAGTGATTTAACGCAGCGTTAATGACCGGTTTACCTTGCATAATGTGCTCCTTAAAGTTGCGCTTGTAGGTAACGGGGTAATCCCATATCTACAATTTGCTGTTGTTGAGTCAATAAAAAATCAAGATAATCTTCTTCATCTACTAATTGTTTGGTGAGCAGATCTCGGGAAACAAAATCTTGTTCTGTTTCTAATATGGCGATACTGTCAGATAATAAGGCAATGTGCTGGGTTTGAAATTTAACATCACAGGCAAGCATTTCTTCAGGATCTTCTCCAATGAATAACTTACCTAGTGCTTGTAGATTAGGTAAGCCTTCTAGAAATAACACGCGCTCTATAAGTGCATCGGCTTGTTGCATGTCTTTGATTGATTTTTTATATTCTGCTGTATTTAACGCTTCGTAGCCCCAGTTTTTAAACATGCGAGCATGTAAAAAATACTGATTAATGGATGTTAGCTCTGAGGTTAACACCGCATTGAGTTGTGCAATAACGTTGGGTGAAATTTGCATCTATAGCTCCTTTTCAATATTCATTAAAGTATAAAACAATATAGATTAAATGACAGTTTTTTATAGTAAAATCAGTGGTTTGCTAATGATAATCGTTATTGTTTTGATTCGGAACAAACTTTGGCCCAGAGCAAAGATTCTTCGGCAAAGCCTAATCCAGCCTCTGTGAAAAAGTTAAATACTCGGTCAACCCCGTTATTGATTAACGGCTCAACTTCATCTTCATAGCGTGCAATTGCCGCAATTCGACCATTAAAATTAGTACTTTTTAATTGTTGCGTAATATTGGATGCATCTTCTATCGAAGGCAGTGCGATAAGCACCAGTTCAATATTTTGAATGTTGAGGTTTTCCCACAAATCAATATCTTCACCATCACCGACAATCGCATTTTTACCTAATTTGGCTAATTTATTGATTTTGTCAGGATCCGAATCAATGCCACAAACTTGCTGGCCTAATTGTGCGTGGATCGCTTTAAATGCGCCCTTACCGACACGTCCCATACCAATGACCAACACTTTTGCATCGCCTAGTGAGGGATAAATATCCTGATGTAACGGGATTGGGTGCTCGTACTGTTTAATATGATTTTTGTGCTTACAATAATAATGATGAGAGTGCTTGTACAATACGCTTGTCACTATAAATGAAAATGCTGTGGCGAGAGCTAATATCACTAACCATTCCATTTCTAACATACCACCCGATAAAGCAACAGCCCCAACAATTAACCCAAACTCACTATAGTTAGACATCATTAATGAGGTTAAATAGGCTGTGCGGGCGCGTAATCGTAAACTGATAAATAAACCAAAGAACAATAAAAATTTGAGAGGTAACAATAAACACAATATTAATGCAATACTCACTAGTTCAATCGATGGTAGTGCGGTTAAACCAATAGTGAGAAAAAATCCAATTAAAAATAAATCTTTAAATGCCATTAAGGACTTAGATAGTTCGGTTGACTTGGCTTGGCTGGCTAATAATACGCCAGCAATTAATGCCCCGAGATCACCTTTAATCCCGACTAACTCAAATAAATGATATGCCCCTAAAGCAAATATAAATCCGGTTAATGGCAGCATTTCGCCGTGGCCTGACCCTGATAAGAGGCGTTGCAATAATGGACGAGCAGGGATCAGTAGTACTAATAAGGCTGCCCAAGGTGATGGGATCTTACCTGTTGCAACAACTAAAAACAGCACTGCAAAAATATCTTGCATGACCAAAATACCAATCGCTAATTTACCATGCCGGGTTTTGATTTCTCCGGCTTCATCTAAAATTTTGACGACACAAACGGTTGAACTAAAACTAAATGCAAAGCCAATTAAGACCGCAGTATACCAAGTTAAATTAAACCAAGAGGTCGCAACGAACAATCCTAATGCAAACACAGCGGCACTGCATAGCGCAATCCACATACAACTATGGGCGATAGAGCCTAATAGAATTTCACTTTTGAGTAAGTCTTTGATGTTGAGTTTCAAGCCTATCGTAAACAACATGATAGTGATACCCATATTGGCAATGGCTTGTAATGTCTCGTTGTTGGAATAACCTAATGCATTTAAGAAAAAACCAGCAATGAGGAAGCCAATCAATGGCGGTAATTTGCAATACTTAGCGATTAAGCCAAACCCAAATGCGACTAACAAAAACATAATATCCATGTAACGTACTATTCCTAATAATAAAGAGGGTGAAAATAAGGTAATTAACCGATAAACCGAATGATTTCATCAGCAGTTTGTTTAGGTGCCTCTAGCATGGGCATATGTCCTAAATCCTCCCAAATAATGCTAACCGCTTTAGTTTTATCTTGCCATACTTTGGCACATGAAATATGAATAATATCGTCTAATCCACCCCATAACATCAATACAGGGCAAGTAATACTCGCTAGCTTGTCATCTAACATATGTTCAAGATTAAAAAAATCATGATAAATATGTTCTAACTGTGCTTTATTTTTTACATATTCATGGGCTTTAAATTGCTTAACCGAATTGGGGAAATAGGGAGGCTTGGCCATAGTGAGTGCAAAAAATGCGTCAAATTGTTCAGGGCTATCCATAAAAAAAGGATTGCGTCCCTTTAAGGCTAATTGTTGCAACGTGCTTTGTTGTGGTGGGATAACCCCTGCTGGATCAACACAAATAATTGATGCTGTCAGCTCGGGGTAATCAAGGGCAAATTGCGCTGCAATAAATCCGCCCATGGAGTTACCTGCAATATGTACTTTACCCATTCCTTTAGTGAGTCCCAATGCGTTCACAAACCCTGCTAAACGTTTTGTTTGCGCTGGTATAGAATAATCAGCACTTGCATCATAACCGGTGACGCCATGGCCCGGTAAATCCAACAATATCACATGGTAGTGTTTGGCTAAGGTTTTTGCACAACGCAGCCATACCGTATGTTCAGCGCTAAAACCATGTAATAACAACAGCGTGGGTTTGGAAGTTTTGCTCGCCACATTAGTTTCAGTTTTATGCATTTTACGTTGTGCGCTGTTTTGTAAATAAAAATACTTTATTCCATCGACTTTTTTATAATGTGGGGTAAAGCCATACAAGGTTGATTCAAAGGTGTGTGTTAAGCGCAGTACATAGCCACCAAATTGCTCTGGATAGCGCATTGCCCCATATACAATCATCGCAATAATTAATAATAAAAAATACAACATTCAATACTCCTATTTAAACCCATTATGGTCTTGGCGATAATCTTCTTGATCAACTAGCTTTAAGCCCTTTGCCAATAGTTTACGTAATTGCATAAGCGGTAGTAATTTGGATAACCAATACGTTTTCTTGGCGTGATTACCATAAACAATGCGCGGGTTGTTGCGTTGTACTTCAACTAGCACCACTTGGCACATTTCATCACTTGGGGTGGTCAAAAACCGACGTTTAAATTTCGCCGTTCGAACTGATCGCGAGATATCTGTATCGACGCCACCAGGGTGGACTAAATGGACTTGCACTTGAGGATGAACATGGGCAAGCTCGACCATCAGTGATTCAGTATACCCACGCAGTGCAAATTTGCTGGCGCAGTAATCCGACGCGTTAGGTGTTCCAATAAAGCCAAAGATACTCGATATGTTGACTAATGCCGACCATTTTTGCGCAGTTAGCAACGGTAAAAATGTACGACAACCAGTGACCACACCAAAAAAATTAACGTCCATAGTACGGTTAAGTTGCTCAGGCGTACTTGCCCATGCAGGTTGAGCTGCGCCTTCAATACCCGCGTTATTAATCAACATGTGACAGCCTGCAAATTCATCCATAGCCAGTTTTTTAAAAGCGATCCAATGTTCAGTGTTACTAACATCCATTGCCATTACAGCGACACCTTGCTCACTCGATGGAAGTAGGGCAACGGTGGCATCCAAAGCATCTGCGTCAATATCACTAAGTAATAATTTAGCACCTTGAGCCGCTAGAAGCGTTGCATAGCTGCGTCCCATGCCTGAACCCGCACCCGTAATTGCCACGACTTTGTTTCTGAAAAAATCGGTAGTCGCCATGTTATTTCCTTATTATTTTTATTATTTGATTATATGATCGTCAAGCTTAAAGCGCTGACACATGCGTTTGTATATAAAAGAAAAGCCTGGGAACATCGCAATAACTTTACCTGAAGCACTTTTATACCAACTGTTACATCCTCCAGTTTGCCATACTGTTTGCTCCATCTCACGGTGTACCATATCCGTGTATTTACTTTCTGCTTGCACAGTCGGTTCAATTGACTGTTTATGTTGTGCTTCAACAGTGTCGATGGCTTGCATGATGTAATGCATTTGCGCTTCGATAACAAATATCGCACTGGTGTGACCAATCCCAGTATTGGGGCCGGTAACAATAAAGTAATTAGGGAAATCCGGAACACTCGTACCTAAGTAAGCGCGCGGATAATCATCCCATACCGATGCCAATGTGGTGTTGTGTCTACCGATTACAGGATAAGAAATCAATCCATCCGTTGCATCATATCCCGTCGAATAAATAATGACATCAAGATCTAGTGCTGTGCCATCGGCGGTTATGATCCCATTTTCAGTAATAGTCTTAATGCCATTGTTTTTATCAAATAACGTTACGTGTTCACGACAAATTGCGGGATAAAAAGTGTTGGATAAAATGATCCGTTTACAACCAATGGTAAAGTCTGGTGTTAATGCTTTGCGCAAAACTGGATCGCTAACTTGGCGTTGTAATTGACGTTTTGCAGGACCGCCAGCAAATAAATTTAATATTGTTTGCGAGTATTTAAACCCTACGATGCGTGTTTCTAAGCCCCAATATATTGCGCTTCTGAGAGTGTTGTATATCCATTTGACACCCAATAGCCACTGCATCCAAGCGGCGAATGTCATATCCGGCCGCGGGATAATCCAATGAGGAGAGCGTTGAAATACCGCGAGTGATTTAACCTCATCAACGATGGCAGGGATTACCTGCACAGCAGATGCACCACTCCCCACAATAGCCACACGTTTATCTGTAAGGTCAAGATCATCAGGCCAATTATTAGTATGGAAATTGACACCGGTAAAGGTCTCTTTTCCAGGGAAATTGGGGATAACCGGCATGGATAATGGACCGGTCGCATTAATAATGTATTTGCTATAAATAGGGTCAGATCCGATTATATTCAGGCACCATAGTTGGCGCTGCGTATCCCATTGGCTGTTAGTCACTTCATGTTCTAGATGCACATGAGGGGTGAGGTTAAAGGTATTAAATACTTGTTGTGTATACTGTGCCAGCTCAGGTTGAGTCACAAACATCTGAGTCCATTTATAGGGCATCGCGGATAACGAATAAAGTGGTGATTGCACATCAACAGCTGCGCCAGGATAGCGATTTTGTAACCATGTACCACCAGCAAATGCACGGCGTTCAAGCATGATGAAATCGGTATAGCCACGTTGTTTTAGATTAATAGCGGCGGCTTGGCCACCAAATCCTGTACCAATGATTACGACTTGATAAACAGTAGGTACAGAGTTCTGGGTCTTGTCTGTCATGCCAAATCCTTATTATTATTATTATTTTGATTGGGTTTAAAAACCTGCCCCATTAAAACAGAAAACCCTCTAAAAAAAAATACTATACAAAAGTTTAAAAATTAAACTATATTTTATAGGAGTTTTATGTTTTACAAGATGTTTACAAGGATTTTCACATGACAGATACTACTGACACCATGGCGGTAAACCCTTCATTGTCCTTACAAGATGCATTAATCGTTAATCTTAACGGTAAACCGGAAATTGTAGTGCAAAGTTTTGAGCAATACGAACAACAACTTGAGTTAATTGCCTACTATAAATACAGAAAAATGGTTGCCGACGGCATTACCTAATAGAAGGATTTTCAGTCCAAGAAATGGCAACAT
>DBBN01000034.1:10209-17454 GCA_002292215.1 Glaciecola sp. UBA983
CGGATCATTTCAACACAATACGTAAAAGGATTATACTGGCAAATCCAATATAACCATAAACTCGATTCTTGAATTTTCCATAAAGGGTAGAGTGCACTAGAAAGAAAAAACATAGGAAAAATAACAAAGTTCATTACCCCTGCAAAGTTTTCCAATTGTTTGATGAAATTAGAAAGTATCAACCCCAATGCACCTAAAAAGAATGCACTCAAGAACACACTCGGGATCGCATATATAAAGCCCCACCAAGGGATCTCGACATCGACGATATTCGCTAATAGTAAAAATATTACCACTTGTAACAGTGACAAACACGCCGCAGCAATCAATTTACACAATAGCAAAAAGCTTTTGGGAATAGGGCTCATAAAGAGTATTTTCATACTCCCCATTTCACGGTCGTAGACCATAGACAGTGACGTCTGCATCGAATTGAACAAAATGATCATGGCACATAATCCAGGTACGATATATTCTTGATATAAAATATAACTCTCGTAAGGTGGCATGATCGACACGCCCAATGCACTCCTAAAACCGGCTGCAAATACGATCAACCATAATAATGGACGAACTAAAGCGCTTAACAAGCGAGAGCGTTGCTGAAAAAAACGTAAGACTTCGCGTTTTAATATTGCCCAAAAACAAATCAAATATGGGGGCATTAGAGCAATCCTTGTGGTTGAGTCAATGTGCGATATAAATCGAATACACTGCTTTGCTGATGCTTAGCCAGTAAAGTATGACACACGCCTTGTTCAATTAATTTACCTTGGTTAAGAATGAACAGGGGATCATCTTCTAGGACTTCATCCATTAAATGAGTTGTCCATAATACGGTTAAGTGTTGGGCTGTTGCTAATGCACGAATATGTTCAATAATTAATTTTCGGCTATCGACATCTAAACCCACGGTTGCTTCATCTAATAATAAATACTGTGGCAAGTGGATCATACACCTCGCGATTTCAACACGGCGTCGATGACCTTCATTTAACGATCTCACTTTATCCTGCAAACGGTCAATCAACGCCAACTGCGTCAATACAGGCGTAATACGATTTAACACCGTTGCCGCAGATAGACCATGCAACGCCCCAAAATACGTTAAATTTTGTAGCACTGTCAGGTCTAAATCGAGTGTGGTTTGTTGGAAAACTACGCCCAGCTGCGCCATGATAGCCCGGGTGTCATGGCTAATATCGTAATTTGTAAATGTAATTTTACCCTGTTGTATCTTGCGTTGACCAGTTAACAAACTTAACAACGTACTTTTACCGGCTCCATTTGGACCGAGTAATACATTAAATCCAGGCTTAAGCGAAAGGTTAATATCGCTCAGTACAGGCTTGGCTTTGAAGCTATAAGTGACATCGGTGATAGTAATACTCATGAGTCGTTCTTAACCGCGATACCCCATGGATAACGTCCTACTTTGATCGATTTGATTGTAGATAACTGATCCGTGTCGATAATACTAATATCACCACTAATGCCATTAGTGGTTAATAACAGCGACTCATCTTGATTGAATGCCAACTGCCATACGCGACGTCCAACCAATAAATATTTAACGATTTCCATGGTCTGGGTATTAATGACCGCGACATGATTACTTGGTCCTAAGGCAACAAACGCAAGTGGCTTAGATTGCATCAATAATATGCCTACAGGTTGAATGCGATCACGGTGAATGCCTTTTATAGCAAACGTGAGTTCATGCTTGACACTTTGGTCGGCAACATTAAATACGGTTAATTGCCCTCCAATTTCAGAAGTCACCCATAATTGTGAACTGTCTTTGGTAAACATTGCTGAACGAGGGCGCGCACCCACGAGACTATTTGCATAATTTTTGTTAGTTTGTGTATCGATCCAATGCACCATATTCGTGGTTTCTGATGTTACGACCATTTTACTGCCATCAGGACTTACCGCTAATCCTTCTGGTTCTACGCCAACATCAATCTGCGCAATAACTTGTGCGCTAGGAATATCGATTACCGTTAACAAAGCATCATCTTCGTTGGCGGTATAAATAGTCGTACCGTTAGGATGCAGGGCGATAGTTTCTGGATCTTCGCCAGAGGGTAGTTCACCAATTATGGTGTCAGTTTGCATATCTAAGATTTGGATACGGTTTGCATCACTAGCACAAATATACGCTAATGTTTGGTCGTGGTTAAAGATAAAACCACGCGGGCGTTCACCAACCTGAATATCTTTAATTACACTAAACGTCTCTAAATCGACAACAGAAATAGAATTATCTTTTTCATTGGTTACATATGCCAACTCTTGAGCGTCTACCGAAGAGAGTAAAACCCCAAATAAAAGAGCGGTGCTAGAGGCATGTTTAAATAGTGTGAACATGGGTAGTGTTTTCCTTGTATATATCATTGGCGTTATTGACAGACTTCACGACGATCAAAACCTAATGTATCCAAATCAGTAATGGGGTGCATAAAGCCTTCTTGGGGTGCACGCGCGACCAACCCTAACGGGTGAGTAAGTTCGATCGGCATACGCAGTTGACCATTGTAATCTCTAAAGGTTAGTTTACGGCCTTTATATGCAGCAAGTTGAAACGACTCACTACGTAAAAATGTCGCTAATTGAGTTGGATCAATAGATTGTGTTTGTTGCACGCTATAAGCAATAGCACGTACTGCAACATACGCATCATAATCTTGGTGCTGCATAGTACGGGCATGTTGGTCATAAAAACGATTTTGTAATTGCTTAGCTCCCCATTGTTCAATACTCGGATGCCAAGTGTCAGCAACTAATCCAGCCGTACCGATAACGGGACGAGGATAATAAGTATTGTAAGGCACATATTGCCCAAAACGCTGATGAGTATCAGCGACCACCACGACATCATAAGGACGAGAAGTTTGAGTAAACAAGGGAATGTCTTGGCTCACGGTGCGGCGTAAGTCCGTATCGAAAGTCCATTTTTTGGACGCTTCAATCTTTAATTTGTAACGCTTGGCGGTCCGTTCAAATGAGGTTACCCAACGGTCATCTTCAGGGGTATCACCATCAATCAAAAAGACGCGATTTAGTCGTTTACTCAGTAACCATTGACCTAACGCATCAGTAATTTGCGCATTACTTGGCGTGGTATGCAATAACATTTGTGTGCATTGGCTTTGGCGTAGGGAGTTATCACGATTACTGATATTGATGAGCAAATGAGGGGTGCTTAATGTTGCGTTATAAGCAAGCAGCTGCTGCAGATAAGGACTCGCTAAATCGCTGAGTATCAAACCTGCCTGGGGTAAATGCTTAGTCCAATCTATGCGCGATGTTGTCACATTTGCTATATCGTGAAGATGGATGGGATGTAATGTGTAGTGCTGACCTAAAAACTTACCCGTTGTATTACTATCGCTTATGCCAAGTGCAGCGCCAGCTATGCCGGCATCGTCAGGCTCAACTAATAATGGATTAATAGCATAATTTGTCAGGTCGTTATGCGAAAGATGATAGATTTTAACATCAATGTCCGCAGCATTAATGCTAGCTGAAACAATGAAAAGTATGAAGCACAATACCATGAAGAACGGGCCAAGCAGACTAGGTTTAAGGCTGTTATACACTGCACATAGTTTTAACATTTAATCACTTACCTCTTATCAACATGTAAAAAGTTCCCAACACTCGTTCTTGTATTTTTAACAAAATATCAATAATTTAGCATCTAATAAAACGTTTTTCATACTAAAGGATGGGAAACGCCGAAGCTAAACTAGGCTAAAGTAGAGTTAGAGATTTGTTAATAATTATGTATATTACTTTTAACATATTTATATAATCATTCAGAGGATAATCAATAATGAAACTATCACTAAAATTGAGCGCACTGACGCTAGCCTTAGCATTCTCTGCGAATGTGTTTGCCCATGGTGCGGTAACGCCACAAGCGATCGATACATCGACAATTCCACAATTAGGTGAAGAATGGGCTGATACTAATCCGTATCGTGACGTTGATGGTGACACCAAATCAGAAATTATCCGTGTTGGGGCCTCTGCTTACAATCAAAACTGTGCGCGTTGTCATGGTCTAGAAGCTATCAGCGGTGGTATTGCGCCAGATCTACGTTATTTGGCGTCTGATTTTGATGGTGATGAATGGTATGTTTACCGTGTGAAAAATGGTGCCGTGAGAAATGGTGCTGTATACATGCCTAAAATGACAGAGCATTTATCACAAGAAGCATTGTGGGCGGTACGTTCATTTGTAGAATCTGTTGCAGTGGCACAATAATTTGTGCAGGCTAAGGTTTTACAAGTTAAGTGCAGTAAAGTTCAACACACTTTTCTTTAGTATGGTGAGCCTATGTCTATTGAGCATGTGTGTTGCTAACGTCACTCATGCTCGTTCACTTGACGATATCAACGAATCTAAATACATCGTTATCGCGGTGTATGACAATTATTTACCTTTTTCTGCACGGGTGGAAGGTGTACCGACAGGAATTGATGTTGATATTGCTACCCATATTGCAAAAACAATGAACGTAGAGTTACGTTTAAAGTGGATGACCGCTGACGAGTCCACTGAGGATGATTTACGCAATAATTTATGGAAAGGGCACTTTTTAGATAAAACCAAAGCAGATTTAATGTTGCGCGTACCCTATGACAAAGATTACACGTTAAAAAGAGATGATGTTGGTTTGTTAGTTCACGAACAAGTACATATGTTTGCACCATATCATACTGAAACATGGAAAATCGTGTTTGATCAGTCTCGCTTAGCAGATGTACCGACCATGGCTTTATTTCAATATCATCCAATCGGGGTAGAAATTGATTCGATCCCGCAATTTTATTTAATGTCGGCGTTTCGTGGCAGTATGGCCAAAAACACACGTCAATTTGATACTTTAGCGTTGGCAGTTAAAGGCATGCAAACAACTAAAGTCGATGCAGTGATGGGCTTGCGTTCGCAAATCACCGCTTTTCACCATACTCTCGATCCTAAACAATACCAACTCGCGAATAATTCATTTCCTTTATTAGGCAAACAAAAGTGGGATATCGGTATGGCAGTTCAAACGGATTATCGCGCATTAGGCTACGAGGTTGGGGATATTGTGGGTGCAATGGTTAAAGACGGAACGTTAGCGAAAATTTTTGCGGCACACCACGCCGAATATGAAGTACCGGCTTATTACACAGAGTAAGCGGTTCTACCTATTCCCATAAAATTAGTCAGCCCCTCATCATATTCTCATCCTAATGGATGAAAAAATTCACTCCAGGGTCTGATAGGTTTATTTATTACAGACCTTTACTATAGTTATTAACTTGCCATTAACATACTTCGCTGAAGCATGCCATGGTAACTATTCGCAAGGTGTAAGACACACTAATTATAATTTCATGAGGAAATGAGAATGATAAATAAAGGTAAAGCAAAGGTTCTTTCTTTATCGGTGTTAGTTGCTTTAGCATTTACAGGTTCAGCCAATGCCCAAGTTACTGACAAAGATATTTTACAAGACCACTTAACAACTGACGAAATCGTCACCAATGGTTTAGGTCTACACGGCCAACGTTTCAGCACACTTGATACCATTAATACTTCTACTGTCGAAGATATTCGTCCTGTATGGGCATTCTCTTTGGGTGGTGAAAAACAACGCGGTCAAGAATCCCAGCCAATGGTCAAAGATGGCGTAATGTACATTACCGGTTCATATTCTCGCGTGTTTGCGATTGATGCTCGTTCAGGTGAAGAGTTATGGCAATATGATGCACGTTTACCCGATGGCATTATGCCATGCTGTGATGTTATTAACCGTGGTGTAGCTTTATATGGCGACTTAGTGATTTTTGGTACCTTAGATGCCAAACTTGTCGCACTTAATAAAGATACAGGTAATGTGGTATGGAAGAAAACCGTAGAAGATTATAAAGCCGGTTACTCTATCTCTGCAGCGCCTATTATCGTTAAAGGTAAAGTCATTACTGGTGTAGCTGGTGGCGAATTCGGCGTGGTTGGTAAAGTGCGTGCGTATGACGCCACTAACGGTCAACTCGTATGGGAACGCCCAACGGTTGAAGGTCATATGGGCTATCTAGTTAAAGATGGCAAGAAAGAAGAAAATGGTATTTCAGGTGGCGCACCGGGTAAAACTTGGCCAGCTGATTTATGGAAATCAGGTGGCGCAGCGCCATGGTTAGGCGGTACATATGATGCTGATACTGACTTGTTATTTTTTGGGACGGGTAACCCTGCACCGTGGAATTCACATTTGCGTCCGGGGGATAACTATTTCTCATCTTCACGCTTAGCGATCGATCCTGATACGGGTAAAATCGTGTGGCATTTCCAAACCACGCCACATGATGGTTGGGATTATGATGGTGTAAATGAAGTTATTTCGTTTGATTATAAAGAGCAAGGTAAAACGGTAAAAGCGGTTGCGACAGCCGACCGTAATGGCTTCTTCTATGTCTTGAATCGCGAAAATGGTGACTTTATTCGTGGCTTCCCATTTGTCGATAAAATCACATGGGCTAAAGGCTTAGATGCTAAAGGTCGCCCAATCTTTGATGATGCTAATCGTCCAGGAAATCCGGCATCATCGGGTGATGGTAAAAAAGGGAATTCGGTTGTTTCTGCACCCTCATTCTTAGGTGGTAAAAATTGGCAACCTATGGCGTTTAGCCAAGATACTGGCTTGTTTTATGTCCCTTCAAACGAGTGGGAAATGGAAATCTGGAATGAACCAACAGCCTATAAAAAAGGTGCAGCGTATTTAGGTGCTGGGTTTACAATTTCAGCAATGAACGATGATTATATTGGTGTATTGCGTGCTATTGACCCGAAAACCGGTGAAACCGTATGGCGTCATAACAACTACGCACCTTTATGGGGTGGTGTTTTAGCCACTGCGGGTAATTTAGTGTTCACGGGCACTCCTGAAGGATATTTAATGGGCTTTAATGCCAAAACAGGTGAAGTCGTTTATAAGTTCAATACTGGTTCAGGTATTGTCGGATCGCCTGTCACTTGGGAAATGGACGGTGAACAATATATTTCAGTCTTATCTGGCTGGGGTGGTGCAGTTCCATTATGGGGCGGTGAAGTGGCTAAACGTGTTAAAGACCTAAACCAAGGTGGCAGCGTTTGGACATTTAAACTTCCTAAAAAGTACGCACAATTTGCGAAAAACTAACTTTCATTTATAACTGAAGGTATGGTGAAAGCCTCGGTAAGAAATC
>DBBN01000034.1:17468-18864 GCA_002292215.1 Glaciecola sp. UBA983
AATTGTTATAAAAATGTCAAAAATCATCCCAAAGTAGGAAGTTTTTAAATCCATAGAGTAATAGTAGTGAATGCTGAACGAGCGCACTATGGTTTTGTAAATTTTAACTAGTTAATTAGAAATCATGCAATTTTCAATTAACACTGATTATTAGGTTGCTCTTTTATCCGCGGCCTATCTTAACTATGAACCGAGGTAATTATGATCTACGCAAATCCAGGGAGTGAAGGCTCCGTAGTAACGTTTAAAGCGAAATACGATAACTTTATCGGTGGCAAATGGGTTGCCCCTGTTAAAGGTGAATATTTTACCAATACCACGCCTGTTGATGGCAGTGATATATGTCAAATTGCACGTTCTACAGCTGAAGATATCGAGCTTGCCTTAGACGCAGCGCATGCTGCAAAGGACGCGTGGGGAAGTTCATCAGTTACCGAACGATCAAATATATTATTGAAAATCGCGGATCGTATTGAACAAAACATCGAATTATTAGCGGTTGCTGAAACTTGGGATAACGGAAAAGCTGTGCGTGAAACAATTAACGCGGATATTCCTTTATTTGTTGACCATTTCCGTTATTTCGCAGGTTCAATTCGTGCCCAAGAAGGGCACATGTCACAGATTGATGACAACACTGTCGCCTATCATTTCCAAGAACCATTAGGTGTAGTGGGTCAGATTATCCCTTGGAACTTCCCATTATTAATGNNCTTGCTGCAGGTAACTGTATTGTTATGAAACCTGCGGAACAAACCCCAGCAAGTATCATGGTTATGCTTGAGCTTATTGAAGATATCTTACCAGCAGGTGTACTTAATGTGGTCAATGGTTTTGGTAAAGAAGCCGGTGAAGCATTAGCGACGTCGACGCGTATTGCTAAAATCGCCTTCACAGGTTCTACGCCAGTAGGTGAGCACATCCTTAAGTGTGCCGCAGAAAACATGATCCCATCAACCGTAGAATTAGGTGGTAAATCGCCTAACATTTTCTTCGAAGATATCATGAATCAAGAAGATGCATTTATTGATAAATGTGCTGAAGGGTTTGTATTAGGTTACTTTAACCAAGGCGAAGTCTGTACTTGTCCATCACGTGCGTTAATACAAGANNAGCATCTATGACAAGTTTATGGAACGCGTACTTGCCAAAACCAAAGCCATTAAACGTGGTAATCCATTAGATACTGATACGATGGTCGGCGCGCAAGCCTCTGGTCAGCAATATGAAAAAATCTTATCGTATATTGATATTGGTCGTGCTGAAGGCGCTGAAGTCGTTACCGGTGGTGAAAAAGAAATGATCGACGATAGCCTTGATACTGGGTATTACGTACAGCCAACTATCCTTAAAGGGGATAACAGCATGCGTGTATTCCAAGAAGAAATTTTTGGTC
>DBBN01000070.1 GCA_002292215.1 Glaciecola sp. UBA983
TCGAACCGCTGACCTCCTGCGTGCAAAGCAGGCGCTCTCCCAGCTGAGCTATGGCCCCATCTAAAAACTGGAGTACCATGTTGTGCTTCAGTTCCGTGACAGCGATGCGCATTCTAGGGAAGGCACCGCTGAGTGTCAACGGTTTTTTTAGGAATTCTCTCTGTTTGCTATAAATTCCAACGCTTTGTCGATTCTTTCACCGATTTTCGCTTGATCAAGCAATACTAACGCCACATCTAATGACGGTGAGTTACCTGAACCAGTACTGGCAACACGCAATGGCATCCCTACTTTACCCATACCGACTTCTAATGTTTCAGCAGTCGCATTGATCGCTGCTTGAATGTTTTCTGACGTCCACTCGGTTAAGGCTAATAAATTTTCTTTTACTAACAACAACGCTTCTTTTGCTACAGGACGTAAATGTTTTTTGGCCGCATTGGCATCAAACTCGGCAAAATCTTGATAAAAATAAGTACTTATCTCAGCCATTTCTTTTAATGTTTTCACGCGATCAGCTTGAATTGTCACTACGTCGCTTAATGCAGGTCCCTGCTCGGTATTAATACCCATTTGCGCAAAATGCCATGCTAACGCCTCACCGACTTCAGCTGGTGGCATCGTCTTAATATAATGCTGGTTTAACCAAATTAGTTTTTCGGTATTAAATGCAGACGCAGATTTACTGATATTATCCAAAGAAAAATGTTCAATCATTTCAGCTAAACTGAAAATCTCTTGGTCACCATGTGACCAACCTAATCTAACTAAGTAATTTAATACCGCGTGAGGTAAAAAACCCTCATCACGATATTGCATGACACTGACCGCACCATGACGTTTGGATAGTTTTTTACCATCATCACCTAAGATCATAGATACATGGGCATATTCAGGGATAGGTGCGCCTAACGCATGTAAGATATTGATTTGACGTGGGGTATTATTGATGTGATCTTCTCCACGAACAACATGGGTAATGCCCATATCCCAGTCATCGACGACCACACAGAAGTTATATGTGGGTGCACCATCGGTACGTAGGATAATTAAATCATCCAATTCCGTATTGCTGATCGTAATGTCACCGCGTACATGATCATGGATCACTACGTCGCCGTCTAATGGATTTTTAAAACGTACAACATACGGAGCATCGGCTGGATGATCCGTTCGATCCCGCCATGTACCAGGATAACGCGGTTTTTCACCCGCAGCTTCTTGGGCTTCTCGGATCGCATCTAACTCTGCAACACTCATAAAGCATTTATAGGCTTTACCTTCGTCTAGTAGTTGTTGCACTAACTCTTTGTAACGATCAAAACGGTCAGTTTGGTAAATAGGACCGATATCATGAGTTAAGCCTAACCATGTCATGCCATCTAAAATAGCTTGCTTGGCTTCATCGGTCGAACGCTCAAGATCCGTATCTTCAATCCGTAATACAAATTGACCACCTTGGCTTTTAGCAAATAACCAAGAATATAATGCAGTACGTGCACCGCCAACGTGAAGATAGCCAGTTGGGCTGGGAGCAAATCGAGTAACGACAGACATGAGACTTCCTAAATGAGGTAATAAAAATAATTGAAGCGCATTTTATCAGAAGCGCATGGATTGAACATCATTTAATGTCAGGTGATTGAATGAAATGAATATTGACAGAGATCAACACAAACATTCGTTGCAAGCGTAAAATGAAATGGTGAAAGCAAATGCAGTTTTTAAAGGAAATCTATTTATGCAAGCTATGCCGCACCAATATCATGTTAACGCCAACGCCAAACCGGATGACAATCTTGTTGTTAGCGTAACTAACTTACCTGATCTAACAATGGCAGCGCCACAACAATTTGGTGGACCAGGTGACAAATGGTCGCCAGAAGATATGTTAATGGCATCAATATCGAGTTGCTTTATCTTGTCATTTAAAGCTATCGCTCGAGCGTCAAAATTTGATTGGGTATCCATCGAGTGTCACTCTCAAGGGACGCTCGATAGAGTCGACGGGGTCACTCAGTTTACAAAAGTTGTGACAGACGTGACGTTGATGATCCCTGAAACAGAAAACAAACAGAATGCCGAGAAGTTGCTTCATAAGGCAGATAAAAGCTGTTTGGTGGCTAATTCACTGCACACTGAAATTGAGTTAAAGATTAATGAGATTAGATCTGTTCCTGTGAACTAATGCAATCGCTTTGTGTTTTTGTGCATTTGTGATGTTGCGCATTATTGCGAAATCTAAGTAACCGTTATTCTGAATCAATTCATATTATTTTATGTTTACTATACAGAGGCAATTCATCATGACAGCAAACAAACAACAATCAGATATCAAAGCAAGCTATCACGCAATGGTAGAAGCCGTCGAAGAGTTTATGGTAAAAGAAGGAAAAACTATTCAGCAGGCATTTCATGCTGCAGAAGAAAAACTCGCCGATGCCACAGATGCAAGCAAAGACAGCATTAAGCAAGCAAGCCAAGAATTACAATACAATTTACATCTATTTAATGATGCCCTTGACGGTGTGACTCAAGCATACAAAGAGCATATATTGTTTGAGTGGGATTTTATCAACAGTGCACTATGGGAAAAGTTTCAAAGTATTGCTAATTCAAATACCGCAGAGCTTATCGCATTCACAAAAAACCTGAGAGAACAAGCTGACGCAGCCACAACAAAGTCTCATTTATCTGCACATAAACAGCATACCCAATGGGATTCTGAGCATGCCTTTTGGCTAGATGAAATCAAGTTATGGAAAAAAAACCATCAACAAGCTTTATCTAAGCTTCACGATATTGAAAAAGCCATTAAGCAACATGCAACTATCCTTGATCAACATACAAACGCGATAAAAAAACATCTCAAGCTAGAGCATAAACATGAAGAACGCATGAAAAATGCGGAACAAGATCGCACCAGCGAAAACTTTAAAACGGAAGACGAACATAAAATGCCACAACATCAACATGAACAACAAATTCATGCGCAACAAGCAAAATTACATAATGAAATAAAAGCCAAGCACTTACAGACTATGGCCATGATTAACATGCTTTATACTGAAACACACAAAACCCTGTAACTGTGTTGTATATGAATAGGAACGCGCGACCAAAAACTAGCTATTTTTTGTCCTGCTTAAACGACTTGTTATGTTCTGACAAACTTAAATTCAGCATTACCTTTTCTTAAAAAATATAACGCTACACAAGTTGCTACAATTGCCATAACAGCACCAAACTCATCTATATACCAAGCAGAGTCTGTGTTTGTTATGGTAATCGGAGTGAATAATTTTTGAATAAATATATTTGAACTAGCATGATAAATAACCGCAGGCCAAAGGCTATTAGTTTTCATGCGAAAATAAGCCATAATTATCCCTGTAGCAGTTATAAAAACGGAGAACACAAACAGCTGGTAATATAATGGTGTTACGTCATTACCGTATAACCCTAAAATAATTAGAGGCCAGTGAAATAATGCCCAAATAAATCCACTTACTAATCCAACACCAGTAAAAGACATCATTTTAGCAAGCTCTGGCACTAGAAAGCCTCGCCAACCAATCTCTTCGCCCAAAATAGAAGGTAATGAGACAATAAAACTAATAGTCGAAATCAATCCGAAATGAAAAAGAAATATAGAAAGATCATTCCAATGACTTAAGTTATAGCTTTCTTTTTGCTCAGACAGAAACTCAGCATTATAAAATTCACCAAAGCCACACGCCCATATCATTAAATAGGAAATAATCGCAATAATCAGTGGCAAAAGATAGCTTGTACGTTGATGCTTCCATTTGCCCCATTGCCAACCTAGGCTCGATAATTTTCGCTTTCTCAAAAGGCAAGTAACCAATGTAGCCGCGCCAACTGACAACATTAATGGTGTCGCCTGGCCCATTCGATAAATTAACCAATACCCTAAAAAGTAAAAAGCGACAACCAATACAAAAAAAGTCGCTAGAGTTAAAGTTGTATCTTTAGAGTTTTTCAATAATAAGGCCTCTGATTAACTAAATTAAGAACATAACGCCCTGCTAACTGGCCGCAGCATCGCAGCAAGCTTTCATGTAAAGGTGTTGCAACGCGGAACGAGAACATGAACTTCAAGCGCAGGTTTGAGCAGTAATTTATTCTGGAGTATTTTCTACCCATTAATATTTGTTTTATCCTTTGCACAAGCATAGATCCAAGCAGCCTTGCCGGATATAAATTCACCTTCTACACGTGCGTACTCATCTACTTCGTATTCATCAGCCTGAAACAATTCTAGATCTGATAATTCAAATACAGCTCCTTCAACAACATCAGAACTTATACCTGTATATTTTAATATTGGATGAATATTCATACCGCTTACTTTTATAACAGTTTCGTCGGTTATTTTAACTTCTGAAAGAATGTATCCAATGAGTGCATCCTTTTCACCAACAAGTTTTCGACCAAACGTTTCTAGTTGCACAGACTCTAACTGCAATGTGCCATATGAAAACAATCTCTCCATTTTACTACCTCAAATGATTCTTGTAATAGCTCAATCATACACCATAATTTCGTCGTCTATTACTTCATATGCTAGCCTGTAACCCGCAGATCTTAGCTTAATTTTATACACATATTTGTAACCTTTTAGCCTATCAGCTTCAGTAAGTGTTGAAAAATGAGCAGCGAGTGACTGAATTTTATACGAAACACACTAAAATCAAGGCTACAGTGCGTTTTTTTAGATTTTGGGTTGACTCCTAATTTAACTTCCCTATAATACGCTCCACCTGCTCATCAGCAGCAAGGTTTAAAGATATACGGTCGCTTAGCTCAGTTGGGAGAGCATCGCCCTTACAAGGCGAGGGTCACTGGTTCAAGCCCAGTAGCGACCACCATTTCTTNNGAGCCACAGTAGCGACCACCATTTTTTCACACATCATATATATTTCACATGATCTATTATTAGTTCATTTCATATCTAATCAAAACAGTCTCTAAATAAATCAAGTAACTCTGGTGTCTAAAAGCTGTCGACGTAAACTTTAAAATACTCTTAATACCAATCAAAATATTTTAGTCTGATTGGACGATGTTAACTATTGCATTCGATGTGAATATTTATCAACACCAAGGTATTGTCCTTGTGATGAACAGCTTGTTTTAGACAAGCCTATCGAATCGGAGAAAATTCCAATGTTAACCGTAAAAGATGATTATTTAACACCAGAAGCTGTTGCCGTAATTCAACGGGCCAAAGACCTTGCACCTCTCTTGACAGAGCGATCACGTGCTGCTGAAGATGCAGGTATTATTCCACCAGAAACGATTGCAGATATGCAAGAAGCTGGTTTTTTTAAAGTACTGCAACCGAAGCGCTGGGGTGGATATGAAATGGACCCTCGAGTCTTTTATTCTGTTCAAATGGAACTTGCAAAAGGTTGCATGGCCACAGCCTGGGTATATGGCGTAGTGGGTGTTCATAACTGGCAAATCCCGCTTTTCCCTGAACAAGCACAACAAGATGTCTGGGGCGACGATCCTACAACGCTTACCGCATCAACCTACATGCCTACAGGTAAAGCAGAGCCTGTAGAAGGCGGATATAAATTTAGCGGTCACTGGAGTTGGAGCAGCGGCTCAAAGTATTGTAAGTGGATCCTTTTAGGCGGTTTACTGCCTAAAAAGGATGGCTCTGGAGAAATTGAGCATTGCACTTTTTTACTACCACGCTCTGATTTTGAAATAGTAGAAAATTTCGATGTACTCGGCCTTCGTGCGACAGCAAGTCATGATATTCACGTGACTGATGCATTTGTGCCAGAGCATCGCACACACCGTACTAACGACCACAGTGATGAAGGTTGTCTGGGTCGCGAGACCAATCCAGGTTGGTTATACAAGATCCCGTTTACACAAGTATTCCAACGTGCAGTATCCACTGGTTGTATCGGAGCTACCGATGGAGCAATTGAAAGCTTCAGAAAACGCGCGGCAACATTTGTTGGAAAACATGGTTCTAAAACTGCCGAAGATGTCAATTCACAATTGGTAGTGAGCGAGGCAATGATGCTTACAGACCAATTGAAACTTGTATTATTACGTAACTTTCAGCGTATTGTAGACGTGGCTAAAAGTGGCGATAAAATGCCTCTAGAAGAACGTTTAATGCAACGTGCACAAGCAGCTCAAGTACCCAAACTTTGTGCCGAAGCTGTAAATGAAATAATGCGTGCATGTGCTGCTAATGGTGCTTATAAGTCAAATCCAATTGAACGAATTTTCCGTGACTTACATGTAGCAAGAGGACATATTGCAAATAATAGTGACACTTATGCACGCAGTCATGGTGCAGTGATGTTAGGATTACCCAATGCAGATCCTTTTGTATAAGTAGCCACAATAATATAACGATACATATATCAAATTAGGTGCTGTAAAAGCGCCTTTTTTTTACTAACAACCGTCTTACATTATTTGTTAAAGTTAAGGATTTATTATGCGCGAAGCAGTCATTGTATCCACCGCAAGAACCCCAATGGGTAAAGCATTCCGCGGGGCATTCAACGATACTGAAGCCCCTGCACTATCGGGACATGCTGTCAAACAAGCAGCGAAAAAAGCAGGAATTGAAGGTTCAGAAATTGATGATGTTATTATCGGTTGCGCCGCTCAACAAGGTACTCAAAGTTATAATTTAGGCCGTTTGACAGCAACCGCAGCAGGATTACCCAACAGCGTACCCGGTATGACCTTAGATCGTCAATGTGCATCCGGCTTAATGAGTATCGGTTTTGCTGCGCAAAGTATTATGACAGGTTCCATGAATATTGTTGCTGCTGGCGGTGTTGAGTCTATTTCAATGGTGCAAAACAAACACAAAAACACCTACCGTAACGTATCAAAATTAGTGTTATCTAAATCACAATATGCTTACATGCAGATGATAGAAACAGCCGAAGTGGTATCTAAGCGTTATAATATTTCTCGCTCAGTGCAAGATGAATATAGCTTGCAATCACAACAACGCATAGCCAACGCTCAGGAAAACGATTTTTTCAACGACGAGATAGTCCCGTTGGCATCCACCAAATCAGTATTTAACCGCGAGACAAAAGAAGTCACATTTGAAGACGTTCTGTTAACCAAAGATGAAGGTAATCGCCCATCAACGACGCTTGAAAGCCTACAAGGTTTAGAACCAGTATTTAAAGACGGCTCAGTGATTAAACAAGGCAAATTTATAACTGCTGGCAATGCCAGTCAATTATCAGATGGCGCATCAGCCTGTATCCTTATGGCTTCGGCGTTAGCGAGTCAAAAAGGCTTAACGCCGATGGGTATCTTTAGAGGCATAGCTGTCGCCGGTTGTGACCCAGATGAAATGGGTATTGGACCAATTTATGCCATTCCAAAATTATTAAAGCAACACGGCCTATCTATAGAAGATATTGGTTTATGGGAAATTAACGAAGCATTTGCCTGTCAATTGATTTACTCACGTGATTATTTAGGCATCGACAATAACAAACTCAATGTCAACGGTGGCGCAATTGCAATCGGCCATCCATTTGGTATGAGTGGTTCAAGAATGGTCGGTCATGCACTGATCGAAGGTAAACGTCGTGGTGTTAAA
>DBBN01000073.1 GCA_002292215.1 Glaciecola sp. UBA983
GGTCTATATATTTTAGCTATTGCCATTTCGAGGATCATTCGATATTTTGGGATTGCCTGGTTAGTGTTACGTTATGGCGATCAAACCGAAGCGTTGTTTCAACAGTATCAATGGAAAGCCGTGACAGTGTTGTCCGGTATTATTATTGTGTTATGGATCGCCAAATCTACATTATTTTAAGCTCATTAATAAGGAATGGATTTATGCCTAATATTACGACAAGAAAAATTAAACGTACGCTCGCTACAGTAGGATTATTGAGTAGTGTTTTAATTACGATGCCAGCACTGGCGCACGGACACAAGTCAGGTGATACGCATAGCACTGCCGACATGGTGAAAGCAGCGATGCAAGCGTCGTCTCGTCCAGAAAAAGACGCCGAACGTGATCGTAATCGTAAACCGGTCGAAACACTGGCATTTTTTGGTTTAGAGCATGACATGAAAGTAGTGGAACTGATCCCTGGTGGCGGTTGGTACACGCGCTTAATCGCACCTGTCGTGGCTGAAGATGGTGAATATTATGCCGCATTAGGTACTTCTCGTATTGAGCGTGACTTAGCTAAAGAAGCGGGTTTTAAAGATGTTAATATCATTGCCAAAGAAGCGACTATGGGTCGTGCTGATGGTGCGAAATTTTATTCATTGAACGTTGATACCCTAGGTGTGAGCAATATGGATATGGTATTTACGTTCCGTAATTATCATAATTTTGATGACGCTGGTCGTGCGAAAATGAATGAAGTCGCGTTTGCTGCATTAAAATCAGGTGGCATTTATGCGGTAGTTGACCATACTGCTCGTCATATGGAAGGATACAATAACTCTAACAGACGTCGCTTTGATCCGGTAAAAGCGATTAAAGAAATCCAAGCTGCGGGATTTGAACTGGTTGATTTTAGTGATTTACATTACCGTGAAGATGATGAGCTAGAATATGAAGTGGGTGCTCGCAGTGTGACAGGTAATACTGACCGTTGGACGTTGAAGTTCAAGAAGCCTTAATCGCTCTGTTAACAAAAAAAGTATAAGCACAAAGGGGGCTAATCTTGGCGATTAAGCCCCTTTTTTAATGAGGAAATGATACGGAGTGGCTTGGATATCACTTGCAAGAAGTTGATGATGCATAAAACGGCAAAAACTTGGAATATCTCGTGTCGTAGCTGGATCATCAGCAATGACATATAGGGTTTGGCCATCGGCCAAGCCTCGTATGGTTTTACGGATCATCATGACCGGCTCAGGACAACGCAACCCCAGCGCATCATACTGATGATCCGCTGTGGCATAAATAGGGTCAGTTCCAATTTTTGTAAAAATCGGATCTGACCCCTTTTTATATTCCATATTGCTCACGGTAAGCAGTCACATTTACTAAATGCTCAGCATACTCAGGTTTAGTTTGTAGATATTCGACTACATCACCCAAGGTCACAATACTAATAACTTTAGTGCCGAAATCACGCTCCACTTCCTGAATTGCCGACAACTCACCTTGCCCTTTCTCTTGACGATCAAGAGCAATCAAGACACCTGCAAGGTTGGCTTCATGTTGGGCTATCAACTGCATCGATTCACGGATTGCCGTACCTGCAGTGATGACATCATCAACGAGCATGATATTACCTTTTAACTCTGAACCGACTAAACTACCACCTTCACCATGGGCTTTGGCTTCTTTGCGGTTAAAGCAGTACGGCACAGAACGATTATGCTCTGTGGCTAACGCGACGGCAGTCGTTGTGGCAATCGGAATACCTTTATACGCAGGGCCAAACAAGACATCAAATGCAATGCCTGATTGGGTTAAGGCTTCAGCATAACATTTACCTAGCAACGCTAAATCAGCACCTGTATTAAACAAACCTGCATTAAAAAAATACGGACTCAAACGACCTGATTTTAACGTAAACTGCCCGAAACGAAGTACATTGCGGTTAATCGCAAATTCGATAAATTTAGTTTTGTAATCTTGCATGACTCGACTCTCTTGTACTAGCTATTTAAAGCTGATTTTTGGATATCAAACAACTCACGTAAACCATGCTTAGCTAACTCAAGCATTTCACTCATCTCTTCAAAGCTAAACGGTTCGCCCTCAGCTGTTCCTTGTACTTCAATCAGCTTGCCGGTCTCTGTCATAACAACGTTCATGTCCGTTTCAGCAGCGGAATCTTCGGTGTATTCTAAATCGGCAATTGCATTACCTTTGTAGATCCCGACGGATAATGCCGCAATCATGTGCTTTAGCGGATTTGCTTTTAAAATACCTTTGCTTCGCATATGGGTCAAAGCGTCAACTAAGGCTACACAAGCACCGGTGATAGAAGCTGTACGAGTACCGCCATCGGCTTGGATAACATCACAATCTAGTGTGATGGTGTTTTCACCTAATAATTTTAGATCAACCGCAGCGCGTAATGAGCGGGCGATTAAACGTTGGATTTCTAAAGTACGACCACCTTGTTTACCTCGAGCAGCTTCACGACCTGAACGAGAATGCGTGGCACGAGGAAGCATGCTGTACTCAGCAGTGATCCAACCCTCGCCTTTGCCTTTCATAAAGCGTGGTACACCTTCTTCGACAGTGGCATTACAAATGACTTTGGTATTACCAAACTCGACCAAAACCGACCCCTCTGCGTGACAGGTAAAATTACGTGTAATAGTGACAGGGCGGATTTGATTGGCTGTACGAGCGCTTGGGCGCATAAAAGCTCCTAGAATGAGTAATGGGAATAATTTAATAGCAGCTATTATAGCGTAATCACAATTCGATGAAAAAAGAAAAATCAGTTACAATGAGAAATGATTATTTTCGCTATGCGATTAGCCCCTGTTCAATTATTTAGGAATGCCTGTGATTTATAGTATGACCGCCTTTGCCCGCCGTGAATTAAAAGCCAATTGGGGCAGTGCTGTATGGGAAATCCGTTCAGTAAATCAGCGTTACTTGGAGACATTTTTTCGTTTTCCTGAGGCATATCGTAGTTTAGAGCCGGTGTTGCGCGAACGTTTTCGTAAAACATTGCAACGCGGTAAAGTGGAATGCCAGTTACGCGTCATGCTAGCGCCAAATAGTGAAGCTAAAATCAATGTTAATCAAACCTTAGCGGCACAATTAATAGCGGCGGCTGAATCATTGCCAATACAAGGACCTGCCACATTAAATCGCCTAGAAGTGCTGCAATGGCCGGGTGTCGTTGAGGCCCAAGAATTAGATATGGATAATATCAGTAAAGATTTGTTAGCAGAGTTTGATTTAACATTAAAAGACTTTTTGGCCGCTCGAGCCAGTGAAGGCGCAAACATGGCTGATTTGATAGAACAGCGCCTTATTGGTGTCGTCGCTGAAGTTGAAAAAGTACAAGCGTTGATGCCTGATGTTCTGGCGTGGCAACAAGACAAAATCCGCACTAAATTTAGTGAAGCTCAGATTGAATTAGATAGTCAACGTGTAGAGCAAGAATTAGTATTACTAGCACAAAAGCTAGATGTGGCAGAAGAACTAGATCGTCTTGGCTCTCATGTTTCAGAAACGCGTGCAATCTTGAAAAAAGGCGGCGCTATTGGTCGTCGTTTGGATTTCATGATGCAAGAGTTTAATCGTGAATCGAATACATTGGGTTCTAAATCAATTAATACGGAAATCACGCAAAGCGCGGTGGAATTGAAGGTGTTGATTGAGCAAGTGAGAGAGCAGATCCAG
>DBBN01000020.1 GCA_002292215.1 Glaciecola sp. UBA983
TGAAGAATTTAAAGGTACAGGTAACATGGAATTGCATCTTAATCGTAAGATTGCTGAAAAACGTGTTTTCCCAGCCATGGACTTTAACCGTTCTGGTACGCGTCGAGAAGAATTACTAACGAGTAAAGAAGAATTACAAAAAATGTGGATCTTACGTAAGATTGTGCATGAAATGCCAGAAATAGATGCCATAGAATTCTTAATTAGCCGATTATCGATGACTAAAACCAACGATGAGTTCTTTGATGCGATGAAACGCCAACGAAGTTAAGGTTAAGCATGATTATTGCGTGAAGGGTTGATCTCATCTATTCATGCATAACACATAATATAAAGCCATGTCCTTAATCAGGTAACATGGCTTTTTTTTGCCTGTATTCTTTCTATATTTGTTTGTGTTATGGTGTAGATATAATGAATTTATAATTTTATTCAAGGAGCTACAATGAAGCTATCCAAGTTATCTCGCAGCATTGGCATTGTATTAGGTATGACAGCGTTATTTGCGACTGCGCCGAATTTACAGGCTAAGCCTGAACCTAGTGTAGTTACCGATAAAGTCAGTGCTATGGAAGAACAAGTTATTCAATGGCGTCATCATTTTCATGCTAACCCTGAGCTGTCAAATCGAGAATTTGAAACGGCGGCGTATATTGCTAAGTATCTCACGAGCTTAGGCTTACAAGTGCAAACTGGCGTCGCTAAAACAGGTGTAGTTGGTTTGTTAGACACAGGTAAACCAGGCCCTGTGGTTGCATTACGAGCCGATATTGATGGACTGCCGGTATTGGAAGATAATGATTTACCGTATAAATCGACTAAACGAGGGATGTTTAACGGTAAAGATGTACCTGTAATGCATGCTTGTGGGCATGATACGCATATAGCTATGCTGATGGGGGCCGCTAAAATTCTTACGGATATGCAAGATGAGCTAGTCGGTCAAGTTAAATTTATTTTTCAGCCCGCTGAAGAAGGATCGCCTGAAGGTGAAGTAGGTGGTGCAGAAATCATGGTTCAAGAAGGCGTACTGAAAAACCCTGATGTCGATGCGATTTTTGGTTTACATATTTCGGCAGCTGAACCTGTCGGTACTGTATTGTGGCGCGAAGGTGGCATTATGGCTGCTGTTGACCCGTTTAAAATTGTCATTAAAGGCAAGCAAGCTCACGGCGCTTACCCTTGGTTGAGTGTCGATCCTATTACGACAGCAGCGCAAACTATAATGAGCCTACAAACTATTGTGAGTCGTGAATTGCGTTTGTTAGATGATGCCGCGGTGATTACGATTGGCGCGATCAATGGCGGTAATCGCTCTAACATTATCCCAAATGAAGTAGAGCTTATCGGTACAATCAGAACATTAAATGAAACGGCACGTGATCATATCTATGAAGCCCTTCCTCGTAAGGTAAATGCGATAGCTGAGAGTATGCGTGCCACAGCTGAGATCACTTTACCGCTAGATTATTATTATCCTATTACGTTTAATGAT
Organism: Glaciecola sp. UBA983; assembly: GCA_002292215.1. Lineage (GTDB taxonomy): Bacteria > Pseudomonadota > Gammaproteobacteria > Enterobacterales > Alteromonadaceae > Opacimonas. The sequence goes on from DBBN01000020.1 coordinate 1,496, forward strand.
CATGTTTTAATGAAGCAAGTCGTACCGACATTAAATCGTACTGCCGGAGATGAAAATGTGATTTATTCTAAGCCGGTCACCGGTGCTGAAGATTTTTCTTTTTTCCAAAAAGAAATCCCTGGTGTATATTTGTGGATCGGTGGTCGTTCAGTTGACACCGCTCCCGAAGATGCGCCAGCACACCACACTCCAGAATTTGTGGTGGATGACAAAGGGATGAAATTAGGCGTGAAATTATTAACCAACTTAACGATTGATACGTTATTTCACGATGCAAATTCCAAGAACGACAAATGATGGCAGTATGGCAATGCCAATACAGTTAATACACTGAAGTTAGACGACCGTGATTACCTAAGTGATATTTGAATTTATCGCTAGAAACGGATTGTTGTCTATTCTTCAGTGTTACTGTATACAATTGATTGATAATTGGAAAATCAACGACATTAAGCTCTTTTATTCCGCCCATTGCAGATTGGTTTAGGGTATGTTGAGATAATACCGCGATACCTAACCCTGAGGCGACGGCCAAATGAATCGCTTCGTTACTTTCTATAAGCATAATATTGGAGAGTTTAATTTGGTGTTGCTGACAATATTTGACTAGCACTTGATGCGTTGCCGAACCTGGTTCTCGCACCAAAAATTTCTGATGTTGTAAATCTTTCAGGTGACAATGATTTGGGCCACTGTATTCTTGTGGTGCAATGACGGTCAAATGGTTTTCCATAAAAGCAGTAGCGATAATATTTTGCATTGTTGGTACTTCAGAAAAAATGTACAAATCATCTTTATTATCTTGTAAACGCTGAGAGATCTGTTCCGTATTACCGACTTTTAATTGCACGTTGATATCTGGATTTTCGATACAAAATGGTTTTAAAATTGGGGGGATTAAGTATTTTGCGGTGGTGACTACTGCCAATTTAAACCCACCATGATGTTGTGCTTTGAGGCTCTCAATATGAGTACTCAAATTTAATTTAGAGCGCATAATGTCGTTAGCACATTGATATACAGCATTACCTGCATCCGTCAAGCGAACGGTTCCTTGATGAGTTTCAAGCAATGTCACTCCGCATATTTCAGTCAATTTTTTTAATTGTAATGATACGGTGGGTTGCGACAGTTGTAACGCCACAGAGGCAGCAGTAATCGACCCTGATTCAACAATTTGCTTGAAAACTTCTAATAATCTAAATGTTAATGCATTCATATCGCCACTATATATTGCTGTATAAAAAGTAAATACTTACGCTGTCAAAAGTATCAATTAGATATAAAATTATTTGCCGTGCCAAAACGGTATTTCATTATAGGTAAATTAAGGTATAATTAGGCGTTTCCACCACGTATATTACCGAATATGTCGGTTATGTGTAAACAGAGAGAGTAAGATGGCAAAAGTTGCAATCGTAATGGGGTCTACGTCTGATTGGCCTACAATGAAACTATCGGCTGAAATGCTGCAACATTTAGGTGTTGAGTACCATGCACAAGTTGTATCCGCACATCGCACCCCAGATTTGCTGACTTCGTTTGCTCAAACAGCACATACCGAAGGCTATAGTGTCATTATCGCTGGTGCTGGCGGTGCAGCGCATCTTCCTGGCATGATTGCCGCTCATACGCATATTCCTGTATTAGGTTGTCCAGTTCGTTCCAGTCAACTCAATGGCATTGATTCGTTATTATCGATAGTGCAGATGCCTAAAGGTGTTGCAGTCGGTACGTTAGCGATTGGTGAGGCCGGTGCAGCTAATGCGGGCTTGCTAGCTGCGCAAATCGTTGGCTTGCAAGAGCCTGCTGTTGCTCAAGCTATTATTGATTTTCGTAAAAAACAAACCGACACTGTGTTAAGTAACGGTCAACTAGAGTTATAAATTAATGAATGTTCTTGTCTATGGTTCAGGCCAACTTGCACGAATGATGTATTTAGCGGGTAGCCCCTTAAATATCAATGTACAAGCCGTTGATGTTGCATCAAAAAAAATCGTTAATCCGGTGACTAAGCGCAGTTTAAAATTAAGTTTAGATACTGCGATTGAAAACGCTGATGTGCTCACCGTTGAGTTTGAACATGTTCCAGAACTGTTATTAGAACAAGCGGAGCAGTCCGGTAAGTTATTGCCAAATATGCGTTCAATATTAGTCGGGGCTGATCGCGTTCGCGAAAAACATCTTCTCGCACTTGCGGGGATCCCTAACTGTGAACACGAAATTATCACTGATATAGCTCAACTTAGTGGTATTACTGACCGCCTTGGCGATAAGATTATCTTTAAATCCAGCCGAGATGGCTATGACGGTTATGGCCAGTGGCGTATTAGTAATGCTGATGGTTTGACTGATTTAGCCGAAGTATTTAGTCATTTAGACTTGGTTAAAGTCCCTATCGTAGCCGAAACAATGTGTCCCTTTGACCGTGAATTATCGTTAGTCGGTACAATCGGTAAAGACGGTAATATCGCATTGTATCCATTGGCACAAAATACACATTTTGAAGGTCAGTTACATGTGTCTATTGCCCCCGCGCCGGAGCTTTCAGACACTGTTATTGCAAAAGCTGAGAGCATTTTTAAGACCTTAGCGAAACAAATGGAATATGTTGGCACGTTAGCTGTCGAATTATTTCAAGTTGGTGATGAATTACTTGTTAACGAGCTCGCTCCTCGTGTTCATAATTCTGGGCATTGGTCGATGCAAGGTGCTGATACCTGTCAATTTGAAAATCATTTACGCGCCATATGTGGGTTGCCTTTGGGTGATTCACATGCACAAAAAATCAGTGCGATGGTCAACATCATTGGTGTCAGTTCGTTTTCTAAAAATCTGATTGGGATTCCGGGTGTTCATCTGCATTGGTATGGCAAAGAAGTACGTGAAAAACGTAAAATGGGCCATATTAATGTGACTGCCGATAGTTATGCTCAATTAGCAACTAAGTTTGAGCAGTTATCCGAGTTTTTACCGATGCAGTATTTCCCACGTTTGCTAACTCAAGCCAATAAGTTAGCTAAACAATCATAATTTTTGATTTTGTGAATTTAAGGAGACACTTGATGTTACGTATAATGTTAGTAGTGAGTGCTTTATTGTTAGCAGTATTAGGGTGTGCACCTGTTGCACCTTCTACCATTCAGGTTACGGACAGTAAAATCCGTGCGGCATTTACGCAAGCGACGACTGGCGCTGCGTACATGACTATCACCAATCATACCGATATTGACGACCGACTCATGTCGGTATCTGCGCTAACTTATATTGCGCGTGACATTCAAATTCATACCATGCTTATGGAAGATGACATGATGATTATGCAACAAGTGACTGACGGCGTTGCCTTACCGGCTGGTGGTGAAGTTGTATTTGGTCCGGGTGGTTTTCACATTATGTTTATAGGATTACAAACGGCATTGGATGAAGGTAAACACATTGCGTTAACGCTCAATTTTGCCAATGCGCCTGCACAAACGGTCAATTTTCCTGTGGTCGCTATGCATACCAATAGCATGCCCCACTAAACTTTTTTGCTAACCAAAACGCATCATTAACTTATTCTTTGGTTTGTTAGGACTAATTATGAATTCAATTACTTTATCAACCCGAAGTGTCGTCAACACTATATCTGCTTTGTTGTTGTGTATTTGTTTACCGTTAGGTGCGCAAACAGTTATTTCGCAACAGACGATCGCCACAGATTTAGCGAATCCTTGGTCAATTGCATTACTCCCAAATAATGAATTTTTGGTGACAGAACGCCCTGGTCACATTGCTAGGATTTCAGCGGCTGGCACTGTCACGAGGTTATCGGGCTTACCGGATGTAGTGGCTGAGCGGCAAGGTGGTGTATTAGGTATTGTGTTAGATCCCAATTTCGCAACAAATCAAACACTATACGTTTGTTTGGTAGGCGCTGATAGTGAGGGTAATACCGGCTCGGAAGTGTACAAAGCGACATTAGCAACCTCTAGTTTGACCAATGTCACTCAGATATTTGCAGCTCATCCAAAGATAAAATCAGGTTTTCATTTTGGTTGTCGTTTAGCGTTTGCCAATGACGGTGCATTGTTTATTACCTTAGGTGACCGTAATTCAGGAAAGGATCAAACCCAGTCGTTAGACAACCATTACGGTAAAATTATTCGTGTGCAAAGCGATGGGTCGCCACATCCGAAAAACGTATTTTTAGATAGTGCTGTACCTGAAGTCTATTCTATTGGTCATCGTAATGTACAAGGTATTGCATTACATCCTAAGCTGAATGTTATGTGGGCGCATGAACATGGGCCTAAAGGCGGTGACGAACTCAATACACTCAAAGCGGGTGCGAATTATGGTTGGCCAACTATCACTTATGGCATCAATTATAATGGGGATATTATTTCGGATAAAACTGAGTCGCCAGGATTGGAACAGCCATTAACCTATTGGGTGCCTTCAATTGCCCCTAGCGGCATGGCGTTTTATAAAGATGACTTGTTAGTGGGCTCATTAAAGTTTAGACATCTGCGTTACTTAACGTTGCAAGACAACCAAGTCGTGCGTCAAACTGAGTTGCTGAGCGATTTAGACGCACGTATTCGTGATGTGGCTGTTGGTACTGATAATACGGTTTATGTGGTGACTGATGAGCCTAAAGGCCGACTCATAGCGCTGCAGCTGCAACCGTAATAGTTGGCTCAGTAACAAATGGATGTGGGATAGCGAACTGCATCCACTTTTCACTTGTTGGATGATAAAACCCCAATTCTGCGGCGTGTAACCACAAACGTTCAATCCCAATACGTGTATCAGGATCAGTGTACAAGCGGTCTCCTAATATTGGATGGCCAATCGATAACATATGCACCCGTAGCTGATGTGAGCGGCCTGTGACAGGATGCAGTTCAACCAGTGTCGTATGCTCATCTACCGAAATTACCTTGTAGCGTGTTAAGCTTGCTTTACCGGTTTCATGACAGACTTTTTGTTTTGGACGGTTAGGCCAATCAACAATTAATGGTGCGGTTATCTCGCCTTCTGTACTCTCCATTTTCCCTAGTACTCGTGCAAAATATCGCTTTTGTGTTTTTCTTTGAGCAAACTGATCGCTAAGATGCTGATTAGCTGGCTTATGCATCGCCATAACAATAATACCGGATGTCGCCATATCAAGGCGGTGTACAATCCGTGCGAGAGGATATACATCCGTCACGCGTTTTTGTAAGCTGTCTTGATGATTATCCGCACGTCCACGAACACTAAGCAATCCTGCGGATTTAGCTAACACAATGACGTCTTCATCTTGATATAAGATATCTAAAAACGGAACCATAGGAGGTTGATAATTTAGTATAGCCATTGTGTTAGTTTCACCTGTTTCGCCACGTTATTTGTTAGCATTAGATCGTAACGATCATTTATTTCGCGGATTATTAATCACAACACGCACCGCATCAAGATATAATGTTGCTTCTTTAATGCGTTTTAATGCTTGGTTTAATGTAGCTTGCATCTGCTCTATTTCTACATCACTGATACTCGGATTCACTTTTTGTAATTGTTGCAACCGAATGATCTCATCGCCTAATTGACGATTAACAAAATCTATGGCCGCTTTTTTAACCGGTTTAACACGCTTAGCTGCCAATTCATCCGCTTTTGTCAGAACGAGTTTAATCGGCTGAGCTAGAGCTGGTACGAGTTTTTGTCCCATTTTACGATCCACTTTGGTCATCGCAACAGATACATTTTTCATGCTGTTGCCTTGACTATCAATTTGAATCAATACTGGCGTTTGCGTCAAATACGGATTGTTTCCCGACGTATTATCTGAATTGGCTTGTAAGATATACAAGCATTCAACAAAAAATGCACCAGCGGGCAGGGCGCTATTATTCATGAAACCTAGTGATGCTTTACCATTCACTTCGCTCGTGATGATATCTATAGCATCATGCACAAAAGGATGATCCCAGCTAATAAAACTAAGTTCTTCTCGTGCCGTCGCGATGTCGCGTCGATAGGTAATGCTCAAGCCATCTTCAGGTAAGCTTGACAGAGTATGAGCGAGTTGATCGGTAGGCTGTAAAATAAAGCTATGAGCGTCATTTACAATATACGCTATCCCCAAAGCATCACAGATCAGTTGCATAAAGCGTTCGACCGATTGCACTTGTTCAGGATCATTTAATGCCTCAAGCAATGGCTCAACAGTGCCTTTACCGCTAGCACTGAGCTCAAGTAACTTATCACGACCTTGCTGACGCTCAAGATTATATTGCGCAGCCAAATCGGTGATCTTCTCGATGAGACCCTCAGGCTCTTGTTCTGCAGTGATATAGGTATCAATATCGTCTGCTAATGTGTCAAATACTTTGGCACCGATAGCACAGGTTTCATTAAAGCTATTTAGACCTTGATGATAGATGTTAAACAATCTTTCATGGGCTGAGCCAGTAAAATAGGGCACATGGATATTGACGACCTGTGATTGGCCAATCCTGTCCAAGCGACCAATACGTTGTTCGAGTAAATCAGGATGCAGGGGCAAATCAAACAAAATCAAATGCTGTGCAAATTGGAAGTTACGACCTTCTGAACCAATTTCACTACACAATAATAAGGGAGTATTACTATCTGGATCGGCAAAATAATGCGCTGCACGATCACGTTCAATAATACTCATTTTTTCATGAAATACAGGTAAATGACGACCCGTTTGTTGCTTAATGAATTCAGCTAGTTGTAGCACTGTTACTTGAGAGCGACAGATTAATAGCGTTTTTGAGTCAGTATTATCAAGATAATCTAATAGCCACTGGACTCGCGGATCTTCTTCTAACCAACTAATAACTAACGCCGGTAATTCATGACGAAAACACAGTTGTTCAGTAGGGCAATCAACATCATCCCATTCTTCTGGGAAGACAAAAGGAACAGGGTGCAATACACGTTCATTTAATCCTTGAATCGAATGGCGTGTGTTACGGAAAAACATGCGTCCAGTGCCATGGCGATCAATCAAGTCATTAATAATGTCTTGGTGTGACATCGTCGCAAATTCAATGCTATCCATATCAGGGTAAATAGTCAGGATCTGCTGTTGTAACGGTGCGCTTATGACTGCATTATGACCGGTAATATCACCGACTAACGCTAAAGACTGAGCTTCGACTAGTAGTGCATCCGTTAAGGTAGCAAGTTCAGTGTAATAGCTTTGTTCGGTTTCATAAGTCTCAAAATCAGCAAAGCGTGCAGGGTCAAGTAAACGTAATCGTGCAAAATGACTCTCATGCCCTAACTGATCAGGTGTGGCCGTTAACAACAACACTCCAGGGGTAGTTTGTGTGAGTTGTTCAACAATTTCATATTCGGTAGAAACGGCCGTTTGTGACCATTGTAAATGGTGCGCTTCATCGACCACGATGAGATCCCAAGACGACTGCACAGCCCAATCATTGATAGTGGGATGCGCAACCAAGGTATCGATGCTAATTAACACGATTTGCTCTGCGTCAAAAGGGTTCATGCCATCTTCTAATAACGCGTTCACGCGTGGGGCATCAAAGACAGCACATTGCATATTCACACGGCGATGCATTTCGACCAGCCATTGGTGAATCAAACTTTCAGGAACAATTATAAGCATCCGCGAAGCACGACCACTGAGACGTTGCTTTTGCATGATCATGGCTGCTTCAATGGTTTTGCCTAGTCCAACTTCATCCGCCAGTAATACGCGAGGTGCAAATCGATTACCTACTTGATTCGCGATATGAATTTGGTGTTCAATGAGATTGACTCGCGCGCCAGCAAGGCCTAATAACGGTGATTGTTGATGAGCAAAACGAGCATTAAACGCATGTAAACGCGCATCAAACCAGTTATATTTGTCTAATTGAAGGGTAAACAATCGGTCTTCAGGC
>DBBN01000080.1 GCA_002292215.1 Glaciecola sp. UBA983
AATAACTCTTTATCTTGGGGTGTATGGAATGGTTCATTTGGTGGTAACGCGAACTCTTACGAGTTAGATGAAAATGGTACAGCTATATACTATAACTCATCTGGTGATGATGGTTCTTATACTGCTTTCCGTGAAACAACAGAAGTTGATTCAAGTGCAACAGGTTTTAATATTGATTTTGATTATTCGGATTCGTTGAATTTTGAATTTGATATGCATCGTTCTAAAACTACCACAGATAATGGCTTAGATTCAGGTATGAATGCCCAAGGTCGAGTTATTCTTGGTTCTGCAGCATTAACTACAAAAGAATATTTTTTCCGTGATGGTGATATTCCAGGTTTTGCGATTAACTGGGATAATGGTTCAACAACACTAGACCCAAGTGAAATTGGTTCAAATTTCAGTATATTTACACGCACACCGGGCCAGTCAGAAGTGAGTCAATATCAATTAAAAGGTGAGTGGTTACCTGATATTGGTTACGGTCTTACTGGTGTGAAATTTGGAGCCGCTTTCACTGAGCAATCTTTGAGTGGCTCAGGTGGTTCAAATAACGCCAATGCACCAGGTTTTAATAATGGTACATTTGCAGAGATTTTCCCTGATAGCATGTTTGAACAAGTGGATTTGTCTTCGTTCTTAGACGAGTTTGCTCGAGGTTCTATGGGATTGTCACCTGGCTATGCTTATGCGTTTAATTTTGATGAAGCCATTGCACGTCAACTTGCTTTTTTAACTGAAGATGTTGTAGGAAGCGATGTGTATGAAATTGGTACTTTTGATCAATTTCCAGTGAACAAGATAACCGAAGAAACCACAAGCTTGTATGTATCTACTGCATGGGAATTTGAAGTTTCTGATTATATTGTTGATGCTAATTTTGGTCTTCGTTATGAGCATACTGAAGTCGTTTCACCTGCAAAAAGTCGTGTACCAGAACTTGTTTACTGGGCTGGTGGTTCTGAATGGATCACTCAATTTGCTGGTGGCGGTGCTGCAATAGAAGTAGATTTTACTGGTGAATACGATTTAGTATTACCTATGTTAGATCTTAAAGTTGATTTATCTGATGACTTAGTAGGTCGTATGTCAGTAGGTACAACGATTACACGTCCAGGTCTTGGTAATATGTTAGGTAATTTAAGCCTAACACCTTCACCTAAGATTGGTTCGCGTACTGGTAGTCGTGGTAATCCAAACTTAAAACCGTTTAAGTCTAATAATTTAGATATATCATTAGAATATTATTATGACGAAGCGAGTTATGCGGCTGTTGGTTTGTTCTGGAAAGAAGTTGAAGATTGGATTGATAATTCTCAGGTAACGACAACCTTCCCTGGCCTATATGATGTTTATGAAGGTCAACGTTGGAATGCTGCTGTATCTGCTATCACTGGTCGTGGTGAGCAAGCTACAGATACTGCGATTTATCAAGAATTAGTCAGTAACGGTGTTGGTATTGGTGAAAATAATCGTATTTTACCTGATTCTGCAACTGATCCGTTGATTGATTGGACAATCAATTCGCCAGAAAACGTTGGCACACGAAGTGTAAATGGTGCTGAATTCGCTATACAACATTTATTTGGTGACAGTGGTTTTGGTGCTGGTCTGAATGGTACTGTTGTTCAAGGTGACGTTGAATATGATAACTTTATTCTCGCGTCTCAAGCGATCTTACCCGGTCTAAGTAACTCAGCTAACTTTCAAACATTCTATGAAAAAGATGGTTTGTCGGTGAAGCTTACTGCTGCTTGGCGTGATGAGTATCTAGCTGGACAAGGTCAGCCGGATACGAGTGATGCACCTCCTGTATATGTAGAAGAGTTCTTACAATGGGACGTTAGTGTCAACTACGATGTTAATGAGCACGTTACTGTATTTTTTGAAGGGGTTAACCTGACAAACGAAACAGAACGTTCATTTGGACGATTTGAAAGACAATTCTTAAGTGCAGCTCAATATGCACCTCGTTATACTTTAGGATTCCGTATTAAATCTCTTTAATACATTAATTCTTAAATGATAAAAACCACTATAGGTCGACCCTGTAGTGGTTTTTTTTTATTTGATGCAGTGTGTATCTCTGTTTGATGACTCCTTGTCAAAGTCGATATATTTCATAAATGTATCAGCTCATTTATAAGAAAATTAAACATGATAGGATAGACGAGATCAGCAAATTACCTTTGGATCGCAATAGAAAGAATAATGTAAAGATAAGCTATTGTGTGAGCAGTATACGTGCTTTTGGATCAATGGCTGCACAGCCTTTTCCGGTGTTAAGAGTATCGCTGCACTCATATACCCGAACATAATCAATTAATAACTGCTTTGGATAATTCGAAGTATTAATACCTTTCTCGTTAGTATTTTCAGGCCATACGCCACCAATAGCAAGATTAAGTATAAGGTAAAAACGTTCATTAAATGGAGCGTCAGACTCTGCAGTAATCCATTCACCGTTGGCATTTTTACTACGGCTGTACCAGTGACTACTGCGTTGGGTCAAAAAATGATAATTGTCCACGTACCAGCGGATCTCACCTTGCTCCCATTCGATTGCGTAAGTATGAAAGTTATCTGCAGGATTAATTTTATTGGGCAATATAACACCGCTACCAGTGTATATATTGTCTGGCCATGTTGCACCATAATGAAGAGTGCCATGCACCCTTGTTTCTAAAGTGTGAAGTGATTGTGGGACTGCTGGGTCAAACAGCGCATCGGATATTGTGCCCAAATTAACCGCTTCCATAATATCAATCTCGCCTGACGCAGCCCAAGTGCCATATATATGATCCGTCGGAAGCATCCAAATCGCAGGCCATGTACCTTGTCCTTGGGGTAGTTTGGCACGAATCTCCATGCGCCCATAACGCCAATCGCCTTTACCTTTACTGAGGACTTTACCAGATGAAAAGGGTAAGGTTTTAGTGTGAGATAATAAATAATCTGGATGAGTTGGATATAATGCAGGACCGGTTGATGAACCATATAGTGCTTGTAGAACAAGATTACCGCTTTGAATAAAGACATTATTTTTATTCGGGGTATAGCATTGTTTTTCTTCATTACCACCGCCCCAACAACTATGTTCGACGGACCATTTACTCGTGTCTAGGGTAGGATCAGAAAATTCATCCTTCCAGACGAGTTGCCAGTTAGGGTGAACCGTAATAGAAGTCAAATTACTTGCATTAACAGGAGAAGGTTTGTTTGCATCCGCTAAATCAGCAAAACTTAGCGGCGCAAACAGACACACACCTATTGGCAATATCCTTATTGCAATTTTCACGTTTACTGACAAGTAATCGTGTTGTCGGTCAAATCCGTATAACCAATTTCTGAAAGGATAATATTGACACTAGCAGCGCTACTTAGACTAAACGCATTGGTAATTGCAGATAAATCTACACCGGCTTGTGTAAAGCAGCTCGTTGCAACAGAAACTTGTGACCAAGCGTCCACACCGATTGCATTTAATGCAGGGCTGATATTAACATTGCTGGCGCAGTTACTGTCGTTTTCGCAATTAATACCGACATTGACTGCACCAGTAGGTTTAGTCACTAGATTAACCCACATGCTTAACGCTTTGTTATTTGCGACGCCACTGAGATTGACTGCTTTAGGCGCATTAAATAATACCGCGCCAGTTCCAGTGCCATTGAAGGTTAACTGAAAACTGTCTTCTTGAACGTTGCGGTCAAAAGTACGGTATTGAACGCTTGGTAACACAAGTGTATTAGACATAACCGATGCAGCTTGACCATTAGACACTAATGCTAGATTCCACGGAGAGACAACTGAGCGATTGTAAACCATGTTTGATGCATTGGCAGAGGTATCAATGTTTAACTCGTCTAGTTGGGCTGCTAAGACTTCTTCTGCACCATATGTTAAGCCAAAACCATAAGGTAATAACGGCGCGTAATTTTCATCACCACGGTTAACGACTTGGTCAGGACTTTTAGGCCAAGAATAAGATAATTTACCATGAAAATCATAATTCACACTGCCATCTGCGTTCGCCATAATGACATCAGCAACACCGACACCTTCAGAGCCAGGTAACCATGCTGCCACAAACGCATCAGAGGCGTTTAATTCTGGATTTACCCACATAGCACGACCACTAATAAATATTGATACCACTGGGATCCCTTGGTCTTGCAATGATTTTAATAATGCTAAATCAGTTTTATTGCCCGGTTGATATTCTACTGATGGACGGTCACCCACACCTTCAGCGTAAGGCTCTTCACCAAATACGACTATCGCAACATCAGGTTTATTACCCGCACTCGCATCAAAACTACCATCAACGCTCAATGTGACTTTACCGCCAGCGGCATTAACCGAGTCGGCGATACCCGAGTAAATAGAACTACCACCTGGGAAATCCGCATTGGTGTTATTGGTACCTTGCCACGTGATAGTCCAGCCGCCAGATTGCTTGCCAATATTATCAGCAGCGTCACCAGCAACTAAAATATTTGACTTAGGGTTAATCGGTAACACATTGTTATTTTTTAACAATACCAAAGATTTACGTACTGCTTCACGCGCAACTGCACGGTGATCAGGATGGCCAATGAGCTCCATTTTACCTGAGTAAGCACGTTTTTCTGGGCTTGGGCGGTCAAATATACCCGCACGAGCTTTGACTCTTAAAATTCGGGTTACTGCGTCATCAATTCGGCTCATAGGGATCGTACCATCTTCAACTTGAGCAATGGTATTGGCAAACAATGGTTGCCATGATTGGGTAGGTGCCATGAAAATATCTAAACCAGCATTAATTGCTTGTGGGCAGCTTTCATTAGAACAACCGGCTACTTGGCCGTGACCATTCCAATCACCTACGACAAAGCCATCAAAACCCATACGGTCTTTTAGTACTTGCGTTAACAAATATTCAGAACCGTGGATCTTGTCACCTTGCCAACGGTTAAACGAGGCCATGACTGACTGAGCGCCAGCAGTCAAACCACCGACATAGCCTTGAGCATGTATATTATATAAGTCTTCTTCTGTGCTGATATTATCGCCTTGGTCTACACCATCAAGTGTGCCACCATCACCGACAAAGTGTTTAACGGTACTGAGTACTTTATCTTCAGCTAAAAAGTTTTCACCAGCCGTGCCTTGTAAACCATGCACGATAGCCGTTGAGTAGGCTTTTACGATTTCCGGATCTTCTGAATAGCCTTCGTAAGTACGTCCCCAACGGTCATTGCGAACGACTGCAACTGTGGGAGCAAAAATCCAATCAATACCGGTTGCAAGGACTTCTTTAGCAGTAGCTTGAGCAACACGTTCAATTAAGTCTGGATCGTTTGCTGCACCAAGACCAATGTTATGTGGAAATAACGTAGCTCCTACCACATTATTATGACCATGAACGGCATCTGTGCCCCAAATGGTCGGGATAGTAGAGCCATCTATTGAATCATCAATCGAGGCTTGATACATAGACTCAGCTAAATCAATCCAATCTTGAGGTGTTGCTTGTTTATTGTTATCTGGATATGCCCCACCGCCATTTAAAAATGAACCAAAGCCGTATTTACGCATATCTTCAAGTGTAATATCTCTAATTTCCGGTTGGATCATTTGCCCGATTTTTTGTTCTAGCGTCATTGTGCTAAGCATTTTGGCAACTTGTGCTTCAATAGCTGCGTCTTTTTTGACTTCAATATCAAGCTGAGGCCAAATTGGATTTGCTACGTTACTTACTGTTGTAACCGCTTCTTGCGCCGATTGATTAGCAGTACCGCAGGCTGCTAAGTTCAATGCGATTAAGGTTCCTAAAAGTGCACGAGGCATATTAATAAACATGTGTCTTGTTCCTATCCTTTAAATGTCGGTCTTAACTTTATGGCCAGATAAACCATAGAATGCGATGTAGATATAACAGATTGCCGGTAATAAGAATGCGAGCTGCACGCCAATGTTATCTGCTAATACACCTTGTAGCAATGGTAATAATGCGCCACCTACGATAGCCAAACATAGTACACCAGAACCTTGTGCGGCATGTTTACCTAAACCGGTTACTGCCAGAGAGAAAATAGTTGGGAACATAATTGAATTACATAAGCCGACAAGTAATATTGCCCACATTGCAAAATGCCCCGTTGTCGTTACAGCAAGTATAATGAGAACTACTGCCATAAAAGCGTTAAATGCTAATACTTTACCCGCAGCAACATACTGCATGACGTATGCACCGACAAAACGACCCACCATAGCGCCACCCCAGTAAAAGGCGATTAATTTGGACGCTTCGGCTTCACCGATACCTGCTATTTCTGGCAAGCTAAAGAAATTGACTAAAAAACTACCGATTGCGACTTCTGCTCCCACATAGACAAAAATACCCACTGCACCTAATATCAGATGCGGGTACTTTAATACCGCAGCTAAATTACCTTGGCCATCTTCACTAGTATCTTGTATGTTTGGTAATTTTAAGTACGCAAATATCGCCGCTAACACAACCAATGCTAAAGCTAACATCACATAAGGCAGTTGTACCGCGGAGGCATCGCCTGCAACAGGCTCATGACCACCTGCAAATAACAATGAAGCACCAAAAAATGGCGCGATAGTCGTTCCAAAAGAGTTGAACGCTTGGGTCATGGTTAAGCGCGAAGAAGCGGTTTTAGGGTCACCTAGTGCGCTCACATACGGGTTAGCAGAAACTTGTAGGATGGTAATTCCAGAGGCTAGGATGAATAATGCGGCTAAAAACAACCCATAAATGCCGGCTGTTGCAGCGGGGTAAAACAAACCGCAACCAATAGCTGCAATGGTCAATCCTAAAACGATACCTTTTTGATAACCGATCTTAGATACCAAGCGACCTGCTGGTAGTGATACAATGAAATATGCTCCAAAAAAACAAAACTGGATCAGCATTGCTTGGGTGAAATTTAAATTAAATGCACCTTTAAGATATGGGATAAGTATGTCGTTTAAGCAGGTGATAAACCCCCACATAAAAAATAACGAAGTCAGTGCATATAGCGCAAACTTAAAGTTTCCTTGAGGTTGTTCCCCAGTATTTGACGTTGTTGGTGTTACAAAGGCCACAATAAATTCTCCAAAGGTGTTGATTTTTTTTATTATAAACATTAAATTAACATTAATGAAAGCGCTTTCATTGTTTGTTTGATAACTTTTTTCATTTAATTAAACAACATTGTTAATTTTGTATTACACCGAACTATCGAATAATTGGTAACCCCATGACAAAACTTGCCCTACCTTACGACTCTAAAATGTTAGATGAGGAATTTATCTTTGGCGTCGCGACGTCTTCATTTCAAATAGAGGGAGCTCGCGCTAGTCGTTTGGACTCAATTTGGGATACTTTTTGCGCACAAGAAAATACCATATCTGATCATTCTCATGGCGATGTAGCCTGTGATCACATTAACCGGTGGCAGGAAGATGTACAGTTGATTTGTGATCTTGGTGTTGACGCTTATCGTTTTTCGATTTCTTGGCCGCGCGTCATGCATCAAGACGGTTCAGTCAATGAAGCCGGGTTCGCTTTTTATGATCATCTTGTCGATGCCTTAAAAGAACAAGGTAAAAAAGTATTTGTCACTTTATATCATTGGGATTTACCTCAGTACCTTGAAGATGAGGGTGGTTGGTTAAATCGAAACACAGCTGTTGAATTTGCCAAGTATTGTGATGCCATTTCTGCCCGATTAGGCTCTAAAGTGGATGCTTACACTACATTAAATGAGCCGTTTTGCGCAGGTTATTTAAGCTATGAACTCGGCATTCACGCTCCTGGCTTAACCGGCAAAAAGAACGGTCGTCAAGCGTCTCACCATTTGTTACTTGCTCATGGCTTAGCCATGCAAGTGCTACGTAAAAACTGCCCTGATGCTGATTTAGGGATTGTGATTAATATCCATCCAGGTTATCCACAAACGGATTCTGCTGCAGATATTGAAGCCACTAAAATGGGTGGGGAATATCTGTTTTATTGGTATCTAGATCCCTTGTTAAAACAGTGCTATCCGAGTGTCATGGATAAATTAACGGATGCAGAAAAACCCGATATCCAAGATGGCGACATGGCTATCATCGGACAGCCACTGGATTTTATTGGCATGAACTATTACACCCGTAACGTTTATACGATGGACGCTAATGGCTGGTTTAGCATCGTCCCTCCACCGCAAGGTAATTTAACTGAGATGGGGTGGGAGATAGTGCCTGGTGCCATGACCGATATGTTAGTATCATTACATAATGAGTATACCTTACCACCGATGTTTATTACTGAGAATGGTGCGGCCATGCCGGATAAGCTTGTTGGTAACCAGGTGCACGATCAAGACCGGATTGATTACTTCCAGTCGCATTTTTTAGCAGTACACAATGCAATGGAACAAGGCGTCAATATCAAAGGCTATTTTGCATGGAGTTTGTTAGACAACTTTGAATGGGCAGAAGGTTACAGTAAGCGTTTTGGCTTGATTTATATTGACTATGAAACACAAGAGCGGATATGGAAAGATAGCGCTATTGCTTATAAAAATATGCTAACATCACGTGCATTAGTCACGTCAGAATAAGCAAAATATGGCCACAATATATCAAGTAGCAGATCTTGCCGGTGTTTCTCTAGCAACTGTTTCAAGGGTGATGAACGGTAATGTTAAGGTGAGTGATAAAAGCCGAGCTAAAGTTCAATCCGCCATGAAAGAATTAGGCTACCAACCTAATATTATCGCGCAGTCTCTTGCGTCTAACCGGACTAATCGGGTTGGGGTTTTGGTATCTGAATTAAGTGGTCCGTTTTTTAGTTATATGTTGGCGGTCGTGGAAAGTGCGCTGCGTGAAGAAGGCAAGCATGCAATCATCACAGCGGGTCACTCAGATGTAGCTAAAGAACAAGAAGGTATTGAGTTTCTTCTCGGATGTCGCTGTGATGCGCTGATATTACATATTGATGCCGTATCTGATGAATACTTACTCAAGTTAAAAGAGCGGAAAATACCTTTTTCATTAATTAACCATCGTATTGATGAAATCGCTGACTGTTGTTTTACCGTTGATAATGAACAAGGTGGCTACCTAGCAGCAAAAGCAGTGATCGACATGGGTCACACCAAGATTGCATATATATCAGGTCCAGAATTTAAAGAAGATGCGCGCATGCGTCTTGATGGGCATAAACGTGCCTTAGCGGAGGCGGGATTAGTATTTGAAGACGCGTTGCATTATCGTGGTAACTATAACGAAGATGGCGGTAAAATAGGCTTTGATAAGTTATCGGAACAGAAATTTACCGCATTAGTCTGTGCTAATGATGAAATGGCCACAGGAGCGATGTATTCGGCGCGCAAACACGGTTTGGATCTTCCTCATGATTTGTCAATTGTGGGCTACGATGACCAGGTGTTTGCTCGATATACCTATCCGACGTTAACCACAATTAAAAATCCGATTGCCGAAATGGGTAGCATGGCAGCCAAATGGGTACTCAAAGAAGTATATAATATCAACACATCTGAAATCATCCACAACACGTTCGAACCTAAACTCATCATTCGTAATTCAATAGAAGAGAATATTTAATGAAGTCACTTCCAACTAGTACGTTGTTTATCACGATAGTCGTCGCATTAGGTGGATTTGTTTTTGGTTTTGATGCGTCAGTTATCGCCGGTACGGTTAATTTTATTACTCAAGAATTTGATTTATCGCCATGGCAACAAGGAATGGTAGTGAGCGCGCCAACATTAGGTGCGTTGATCGCGATGTTTTTTGCTGGTGCGGTGAGCGACCAGTATGGACGCAAACAAACATTATTATTTGTCTCATTGTTATACGTCGTATCTGCGATTTTTTCGGCTCTCGCGACGAGTTTTGAGATGCTGTTAACCGCACGATTTGTGGGTGGTTTGGCGTTTTGTTCTTTGATGATTGCGCCTATGTATATTGCTGAAATAAGTTCTGCACAGCACCGAGGCAAGTTGGTCTCGGTCAATCAATTCAATATTGTTCTGGGGCTGTCAGCGTCTTATTTTACTAATTATGGCTTACTCACACTCAGCCAATCCGATGCGCCTTGGGTTGTACAGTTAATGATTGATTCGGATGTGTGGCGCTGGATGTTAGCTTTAGAAATCATTCCTGCCTTATTGTGGTTTATTCTATTGTTTGGGATCCCTGAAAGTCCCCGCTGGTTAAGCACTAAAGGCCGTTTTGATGAAGCTAAGCTTAATTTAGCCCGATTACATTACGCGGATGTTGATTCTGAACTGGATAGTATTAAAGCCACGCTCAGCGAAACGACATTGTCGTTAGGAAAACGTATCCAAGGGTTGTGGTCATCGCGTTTACGTTGGCCTATCGTGATTGGTTTAGTGATTGGTATCGTTCAGCAATTAACTGGAATTAATGTGATTTTCTTTTATGCGCCAACGATTTTTGAACAAAGTGGTGTGGGGACTGATGCGTCGTTTATTCAGGCCATAGGTGTTGGTGTAATTAATGTGATATTCACGATTGTGGCGATGTTTGCAATAGATAGATTTGGTCGTCGTCCGCTGCTATTGATTGGTTTGAGCGGTATTTTAGTCAGTATGGTGGTGTGTGCTTACGGATTTTATCAAGCTGAATATTATTTGGATGTGGTGGCATTACATACCATTTCACAAGAAACCTCTTTAGCGGCAGCGCAACTGATGCCTATCCTCGATGTGGTGTATTACTCCGACGTAGAATTTAAGTCAGCCTTGATTACTCTTTTAGGCAATAGTGATTTTCAGACATTCCAAGGTGTGTTGCTACAACAAGGGACGCATCTAAATGCGACCTTGATATTAGTAGCAATTTTAAGTTTTGTGGCATTTTTTGCGATGTCCCTTGGCCCGGTAATGTGGGTGTTATTTGCTGAGATATTCCCAACTGAATACCGAGGAGTGGCGATTTCATTTGTGACGGTATTCAATAGCTTGTGTAGCTTCTTAATGCAATTTTTGTTTCCTTGGGAGTTAGCCACATTTGGTGCTGGGTTTACCTTTTTGACTTATGCGATTTTCGCGCTTATCGGTTTGATTTTTGTCAGTAAATACCTGCCAGAAACCAAAGGAAAATCCCTAGAGCAAATCCAAGCAGATTTTTTAGCCCGCTAATGTCATAAAAAATTCATTTATCAGGCTTGATAAATGTTATGTGATAATATAACATTTCCTTAAATCGTCACTTAAGGAAATGTTGTACATGTCTTCTCGTCTTGTTAAATTACTCGCATCTGGCCTAATATTAGCGCCAGTTACCGTTTTAGCCAATGATATTTCAGGTGTGATTGTTGATGCCCAAAATCAACCCATCTCGAATGCCACTGTAGAAATTGTCAATACGCAAAAAAGTGTTACCTCCAATGCTGCTGGTCAGTTTACGTTGACTGATTTGTCCGCAGGGGCACTTGAATTACACATTACTGCGCCTGATTTCGTACATAAAAACTTGGATTTTGATTTAAATGGTGACGTGACCAATGTCAGTGTGCAATTAATGCCGAGTAGCTTAGAAGTCATTGATGTTTACGCTTCTCCCTTTCATGCTTCTGTTATTGAATCCTCCTTACCGGTTACTGTTCTAGCCGGTGATGCGTTACGTTTAGCACAAACCTCTACACTCGGTGAAACTCTCAATAATCAAGTCGGTGTACATTCGACTTTCTTTGGTGGTGTGGCGAGCAGCCCAATTATTCGTGGTTTAGATGGCCCCCGTGTAATGATCACCCAAAATGGCTTAGATGCGTCAGATGTATCACGAGTAGGCGCTGATCATATTGTTGCTGCTGAAAGTGCGACGGCTCAACAAATCGAAGTGTTGCGCGGGCCTGCTACGTTATTTTATGGTAGCGGTGCGATTGGTGGTGTCGTTAACGTCGTTGATGAGCGTATTCCTCAAAACAGCGATTCAAAAGCACGCGTATTAGTGTCTAATGGCTCGGTTAACTCTGGCAAAAATGTCTCAGGTGCCGGTCAGCTTGGTTTAGGTAATGTTGTGCTATATGCCGATGGTGTATGGCGAGATGCGGATGCATATAAAGCTCGAAACGTTATCGAAGAAACTCAATA